>NZ_JBSPUF010000019.1:0-62153 GCF_056861425.1 Stenotrophomonas sp. 21LCFQ19
TCAGAGTGCGATTTCGACACGAAATCGCACTCTGACCCCGGTTTTGCCATCGCTGACAGTGCGCATGATTGCTGCCAGCACGAAAAGGCCAGTACACCCTGCGCCAGCGGTGAGCACTGCGACTGCCAGCAGCATTGCAACATGCTGCCCAGCGTCACGATGACCAGGCTTGCCCCGATGCGCCATGTGTTGGCGCCAATGCCCGCACTCCCCTCTCGCGGCGACGTGGCCCCGGGCGAGCTCAACCGCCCTCCCATCGGCTGATTCCCGCGCCTTCTGGCGTCCGCAGATATCTGTGCCAAGGCGATCGCCCTGGTGCACCCTTGATCTGTTCAGGACATGCAGCAACGCATCGTGATGCGGCTGTGTGACCGGGAGTTCCACATGTCTTCTGATTTCCTTTCCGATTCGCGCTCGGTACTGTCGCGACGTCGCTTCGTGCAGGGCCTGGCGATTGGCGGCGTGGTTGCCGGTGCCGGCCTGGCGCGTATTCCGCAGGCCTTCGCCGCCGGCAGCGCCATGGCCGTGCCGCCGGTTGAGCTGCGCAGCACCGAGCTGAGCCTTGCGATTGGCCGCTCGGCGGTCAACTTCACCGGCCGTACCCGCCCTGCCATCACCGTCAATGGTTCTTTGCCGGCGCCTATCCTGCGCCTGCGTGAGGGCGACACGGTCAACCTGCGCGTGGCCAACACGCTCACCGACGAGATGACCTCCATCCATTGGCACGGCATCCTGCTGCCGGCCAACATGGACGGCGTACCGGGGCTGAGTTTCAACGGCATTGCGCCGGGTGAGGCCTACCAGTACCGGTTCCAGCTCAAACAGTCCGGTACCTACTGGTATCACAGCCATTCGCTGTTCCAGGAACAGGCCGGTCTGTACGGCGCGCTGATCGTCGATCCGCTGGCACCACCGCCGTATCACTTCGACCGCGAACACGTGGTCATGCTGTCGGATTGGACCGACATGGATCCGGATGCGCTGTTCCGGCGCATGAAGAAGATGCCGATGCATGACAACACCTACCAGCGCACGGTCGGTGACTTCATGCGCGACGCCCGCAAGGATGGCCTGCGCGAGACGCTCAGTGACCGCGGCATGTGGGGCCGGATGCGGATGACGCCTTCCGACATCTCCGACATCAATGCCCACAGCTACACCTACCTGATGAACGGCACCGCGCCGGCCGGCAACTGGACCGGCCTGTTCCGCAGTGGCGAAAAAGTGCTGCTGCGCTTCATCAACGGCGCCTCGATGACCTACTTCGATGTGCGCATCCCCGGCCTGAAGATGACCGTGGTCGCCGCCGATGGCCAGTACATCCATCCGGTCAGCATCGACGAGTTCCGCATTGCCCCGGCCGAGACCTTCGACGTGATCGTCGAACCGACCGGCCAGGATGCCTTCACCCTGTTTGCGCAGGACATGGGCCGCACCGGCTACGCCTGCGGCACACTGGCAACGCGGCAGGGCCTGCAGGCGCCGATTCCGCAGATCGATCCGCGCCCGCTGCTGACCATGAGCGACATGGGCCACGACATGGGCAGCCATGGCGACCACGGTGCCGGCATGGAAGGTGGTTGCGGCGCCAATATGGGGGCCAAGGGCATGGAAGGCGGCTGCGGTGCGGCGATGGGTCACGGCGCCCATGGCGGCTCCGACAAGTCGCCCAAGCACAAGCCCAGCGAAGTCGGCAATCCACTGATCGACATGCAGACCGCGGCCACCGAGCCCAAGCTCGACGACCCCGGCATCGGCCTGCGTGACAACGGCCGCAAGGTGCTGACCTATGGCGCCATGCGCTCCTTGTTCGAGGACCCGGATGGGCGTGAGCCCGGCCGCGAGATCGAACTGCATCTCACCGGCCACATGGAAAAGTTCGCCTGGAACTTCGACGGCATTCCGTTTGCTGGCGCCGAGCCCATCAAGTTGAACTACGGCGAGCGCATGCGCATCGTGCTGGTCAACGACACGATGATGCAGCATCCGATCCACCTGCACGGCGTATGGAGTGACCTGGAAAACGCCGACGGCGAGTTCCAGTTGCGCAAGCACACCATCGACATGCCGCCGGGCACACGCCGCAGCTACCGCGTGCGCGCGGATGCGCTGGGCCGTTGGGCCTTCCACTGCCACCTGCTGTACCACATGGAAGCGGGCATGATGCGCGAAGTGAGGATCGACGCATGAAGACTTTTTCTCACTCGCTGCTGTTCATCGCCCTGGCCGCCAGCGGCAGTGCTTTCGCGGAGGATCCGCATGCGGGCCACGCCGGGCATGCCGCTGAAGCAAAGCCGGCAGTGGATCCTCATGCCGGGCACAACATGCCCAAGACCAAGGCTGCTGATCCCCATGCAGGCCATGCAATGCCCAAGGCGGAAGATCATTCCAGCCACGGCGCGACCACTGACCCGCACGCGGGGCATGCAATGCCGGCGGACCCGCATGCTGGTCACAACCTGCAGGGCAGCAGCGCAAGCGACGCGCCGCGCGAACCGATCCCAACGCCGACCAAGCAGGACTTCGACGATGCCTTCCCGGTACTGAAGCCGCATGCGATGGAACACGCACCGTCGTTCCACAGCCTGGTGGTATTCGATCACCTGGAAGCCTGGGACAACGCCCACGGCAGCGGCCAGGCCTGGGGCATCGACTCCTGGTTCGGCAACGACATCAACCGCCTATGGATCCGCAGTGAGGGCGAGCGCAGCGAGAACGCGCTCGGCGACTGGTCGGTGGATGCGCTGTACGGGCATTCGATCTCGCCGTGGTGGGACGTGGTGGCCGGTGCGCGGCATGACAACAGCCGCGAATCCCCGGACCTGACCCGTGCCGCGTTCGGCCTGCAGGGCATGTCGCCGTACAAGTTCGAAGTCTCGGCGATGGCCTACATCGGCGGACCGCGCAAGGCCGAGTTGGTTGTAGAAGCTGAATACGATGTACTACTGACCAACCGGCTTATCCTGCAGCCGCTGGTCGAAGCCAGCATCGTTGCCGATGACGATCCGCGTCGTGGTATCGGCAAGGGCTTGAGCAGCGTGGAAGCAGGCCTGCGCCTGCGCTACGAGTTCACCCGCAAGTTCGCACCGTATGTGGGCTTCGTGCACGAACGCGCATTCGGCGATACCGCCGACCTGCACCGTGATGCTGGCGAAGGCGTGAGCGAATCGCGCTGGGTTGCCGGCGTGCGCTTCTGGTTCTGATTCGCAGTGATGGCGTCGCATGCCGGCGCCATCTCCACTCTCCTTACAAGGAATACATTCGATGAAGTTCTTTCTCCAGGCCGCACTGGTCGGCGCGATCTCCCTTGCCTCCGTTTCCGTCGCGCAGGCCCAGCATGCCGGCCATGAGCACCACGCACCGGCGACCAAGCCCGCTGCAACAGCACCGCAGGCCGATGCTGCGGCGACGTTCAAACGCTTTGATGCCAACAGGGATAGCTTCATCAGCCGCGAGGAGCTGCCCAGCGGACACCCGCTGCTGCCGCACTTCGGCATGAGCGATGGCAACCGTGATGGCAAGCTCGACGCCAAGGAATTCGAGCGCGGCCTGTCGATGCTGTGATGCCCTACCGCCGCATCGGCCAGCTGTCGGTGCGGCGAACTATCCAAGGACTCAAGTTCATGAAAATGCGTTCAAAACCCATGTTCTCGCTGCTGGTTCTGGCTGCCGGCACCTTGTTGATCAGTGCCTGCAACGCCAGTCCGTCAACTGCCAGCACGGCAGCCGCTGCGGTTGCTGCGGCACCTGCGAAGGCTGCTGAAGCTGCGCCGGCTACCAAGGCGTTGCCGTTGGTGGTTGTGCACAAGGACCCGAACTGTGGCTGCTGTGGTGGCTGGGCCGAGCATATGCAGGCCGCAGGCTTCCCGGTACAGATCAATGACACCAGCGACATGATGGCGGTCAAGCAACGCTTGGGAATCGGCGACGGAATGATGTCCTGCCATACCTCCGAGATTGATGGCTATGTGGTGGAAGGCCATGTGCCGGTGGAAGACATCAAGAAGCTGCTGGCCGAGCGTCCCCAGGCGCGCGGGCTGGTGCTGCCGGGTATGCCGGTGGGTACGCCGGGCATGGAGTCACCGGATGGTTATCGTCAGGCGTTTACGGTTGCATTGCTCGGCAATGATGGTTCGTTGAGCGAGTTCTCAAAGCACGAGTGACCCGCGCTTCAAGCCCCTCTCCCGCTTGCGGGTGGGAGAGGCGCAATAGACGAACTATTGATTCGGAGCCCCCCCTTGCCTCAGCGCAAGGGAAGGGACCAAAGCCGCGTGCCGTTGTAGTGCCGAGCCATGCTCGGCAGGGGCTTTACCGCGAGGTGCAAAAGCCCCCCTCATCCGCCCCCCGCCTTCGCGGGGGCAGGCTCTCCGGGCACCTTCTCCCGCAAGCGGGAGAAGGGAATGTCCAGAGCCAAAACCAGAGCCGAAGCAAAAGCAAAAGCAACAGCTGCAGACCTCCGACATCTGCAGCCACAACGGCCAAGCTCAAGTTCACTCAGATCTTGAAATCATCAAATGCAACCCGCTCATCCGCAACACCCAGCTTGCGCAACAGCTGTCTGGTCGCCGCCAACATCGCCGGCGGCCCACACAGATAGAACTCGCACCCCGCCAGATCCGGATGCTGCTTCAATAGATCTTCATGGATCGCATCATGCACACGCCGTGCATCGGCCCCCTGCCCCGACCACACCGGATGCCAGCTGAAGTTGGCATGCTCACGCGCCAACTCCTGCATCTGCTCGACATAGGGACAATCACGCTCACCGCGGGCGCCGTACCAGTAATGCATACGTTCGCCACCGCCTTCATCCAAGCGCTGCTGGATTAGTGCACGTAGCGGCGCCATGCCCGCACCGGCGCCAATGAATATCTTCTCGCGCTCACTGCCGCTGAGTGCGAAATCACCAAACGGGCCGCTGTAGCGGACACGGTCACCCTCACGCAACGTATAGGCATAGGTCGAGCCCTTGCCCGGCGGATGCTTGCGGTTCTCCTGCCAGCCGGGACTGAAGCGCACCAGCAGCACCAAGCCGCCGTCCGCGTTCGATACCGGTGTCGCCAGCGAGTACGAGCGCCGTACCGCCGCCTTGTTCTGCTGGGTCGCAGGCAAGGACAGCGCCTTCCAATCCTGGTCATGCTCGGGCGGATACCACACCGCACTGCGCGGCAGCTCGTACTCGGGCACATGCAGCTGCAGGTAGCAGCCGGGCTGGAACTGTCCATCCGCAGCCTGCTCCGGGCGCAGATGGATTTCTCGCAGGAACGGGGTCACGGCAACGACTTTTTCAACGACGGCCCAGTGTTCCGTCCACAGGCTGGCACCGCCGGCCACTTCGATCTCGACGTCCTCATCCACCTGCAGATTGCAGGCCAACCTGCAGCCGACCTTGCGCTTTGCTTCCGCCACGTGCGCGCGATCTGCCGCTGTTGCCTTACTGGCACCGGAACGCACCCGCACCTCACACAGACCGCAGCTCTGGCCGCCACCGCAGTTGGAGGGAAGATTGATGCCTTCGCGCGCCAGCGCCACGTAAACGCTATCACCACTGGCTACTTCAACCGTGCGCAGATGCGCGCCGCCCGGTGCGTAGACCATCAGCTGCCGACGCGAACGCCAGCGCCGCGGGATGAACTCCTGCAGGTGGAAACTGGCGATCAACAACCACACACCGGTCAGCGCCAACCACAGGCCACCAATGCCCATGCCAACCACCAGCGGGTTGTTGAAGTTGACCCGGCTGCTGTAGTCCATGATGTGCAGCATCCAGAAGATGTCGAACAACCGCCACGTCGCGTTGCGATGCTCCATCACCTGGCCACTGTGCGCGGACACATAGATGCTGGTGTCCTGCGCATCACTGAAGTCGACGCGCCACACCGGATCCGGGTTGGCGCGGGTTTCCAGCGTTTTTTCCAGATACTGCGGCGTGGCGGCGACGCCATCACCGGCATAGGCCGCTTGTGCCACTTTCGCCGCCACAGCCGCATCAATGGCGATGCGCCTGCCGTCACGGGCATCGATCACCTCGGTGCCTTCCGGTGACTGCAGGCGGTACACCGGCTGTTGCAGCAACCAACCACTGTCCAAAGTTGCCGCCTCACCCTTGGCTGCAGCGAGCGCCACACTTGGCGACACTGTCGCGGCCGGCCACGCAGGATTGGCGACAGCCGCTGCTTGCTGGGCACTGCCTTCGATCTTGTCAGGATCGAGCAGGCTCATCATCAGGCCGCTGCCCAGCCACACCACGAACTGCAGGCCGACGATCAGGCCCACCCACTTGTGCAGGGTACGCATCCAGGGCGTCATGCGTTCCTCCGCTTGCCGAAGCTGTAGAACAGCAGCCAGATGCCGCTGAGGGCGAAACCCAGGCCAATGATCGAGGCCACGCGCAACAAGGTGTTGTTGACGTCGGTGCGGTTCTCGTAATCCATGATGTGCAACATCCACACGAAGTCGAATACACGCCACAGGTCGTGCCGGCGTGCCAACAGCTCACCACTGTCCGGTGACAGGTACAGCGTGCTGTCGCCGCGGCCGCTGAAATGCACGGCCCACATCGGCACCGGGCGGGTCTTCACTTCTGATGGCGCACGGGTGATCCACTCCACCCGCTCAACTTCGCCTTCCCCCTGGTACAGCGACTGCGCCAGCGCTATCGCCTGCTCACGGTCCATCGGCGCCAGGCGTTCGCCGCTGGCGGCATCCACCAGGTACTTCTGTTTGCCTTGGCGGATCTCATAGACCTCGCGTTCCAGCACGTGCTTGAGCCGGAACGATTCCATCTGCGGGTAGCGCGTTGCCAGCACATCGGCTCCAACGCGCACGGTCTGCGCCGGCAACGGCGTGCCATGCACATGGGCAAGGTGGTCACCATGGATCACGTCCAGCGGCACCACGGTCATGTAGACACCGCTGAGCATCCACAGCAGCGCCTGCACGCCGATCACCAGACCGATCCATTTGTGGGCACGGCGTGCCCAGAATGCGGGTTTCATCAACATCGTCCTCGTTCAATGACGCGCCCCGCCGCAGCTGCGACGGGGCGCATCCAATCACCAGCGGTAGCCGATGCGTGCGTACCAGCGGCGACCCAGCAGGTCGTAGGTCATCGTATCGGTGTTGGCATCGGTATAGCTCTGGATGAACGGCGGCTTCTTGTCGAAGACATTGTCCAGGCCCAGCGATACATCCAACGCCTTGCTAACCGCGTACTTGAGCTGCAGGTTGTGATAGAACACCGACGGCGCGTGGTCACCAATGTCACCGCGGGCTGCATTGATGTCATCAGCACGACCGATGTACTGCGTGCTCCAGGTACCCGACCATTGATCGCGCGAGGCATTGACCGAGACCAGGCCACGCCACTTGGCATAGCTGCCGCGGCCGCCGGTGATCTTGCCGGCGTACTCGATCAGGTCGGCACCGTCGTACGGCCGCACGTCATAGCGCTGCAGGTAGGACACATCGGCACTGACGCTGGCATCGAAGCCGGCTACCTTGAACTCATACAGCGCGCCGAAGTCATAGCCGGTGACGTGTTCGTTGGCGGCGTTGACCGGCTGCGATGACAGGAAATCCACTTCGCCGGTGCGCGGGTTGCGGGTGAAGTTGCTGGCGTCACAGAACGGATGCGCCAGCCCCGGCGTGTTGTAGCAGATGGCCAGCTTGGTGGAACCGTCGATGCGCTGGATCGCATGCTTGATGCGGATGTTGTAGTAGTCCAGCGTCAAGGTCAGTCCGGACAGGAACGCCGGCGTCCACACCACGCCCGCGGTGAACGAGGTGGCGTCTTCCGGCTCCAGCGCCGAGTTTCCGCCCGAGGTGGTGAGGATGGTATTGCCCGGCTGCACATAGCCCGCTGGCACGCCGTAGGCCTGGCAGTTGTCACGCACGGTGGAGCCCGCCGGCAACGCCGACCAGTTGCTGCACGGATCGGTGGTGGTCAGGTTGCCCTCGGCCACGCCGCCAAACAGCTCCGGGATGTTCGGGATGCGGAAGGCGGTGGCATAGGTGCTGCGTACTTTCAGCGCCGGATTGATCTGCCAATCCAGGCCGGCCTTGTAGTTGTAATCGCGACCGAACAGATCGTAGTCCGAGGCACGCCCGGCCAGATTCAGATACAGCGAATCAGCGATGACGTTGTCCTGCAACAACGGAATGGCCAACTCGGCGAAGACTTCCTTGGCGGTGTACTCACCGGCAATCGGATCCTGCTGGTTGGTATTGCCGATGCCCAGCACGGTCAGCGGATCGGGATTGCGCCAGCCGCGTTCCTTGCGCACTTCCACGCCGGCAGCGAAACCCACCCAGCCTGCAGGCAGCTCGAAGATCTGCCCGCTCAGGTTGGCGGTGAAGCTCTTTTGTTCGTTGCCACCGGTATCTCGCGAGCTGTAGAGGATGTAGTCGAGCACTTCGCGGCTGAGGTCGCCGTAACCCAGATAATCGCCACAGGGGATCACCGCGCCCGGTACCGGGCTGCAGATGCTGCGGTCCAGTGTCTGATCGACACGATCAAGATTGGCGATGTTGTCGGAGCCATCGGTGCCGGTATTGCGGCCCCAGTTCAAGGCAGCCGACCAATCCCAACCAGTGCCGAATTGTCCCTTTACCCCCACCAAACCACGGAAGGTATTCACCTCCTGCGAGAAATGGCGTGGACCGGCTTCTTCCAGGCGACGGCGTTGCAGCAGCAGGTCCTGTCCGGTCGGGTTGGTCGGGTGATCGGCAGCGATATTGATCGGCCGGTACACGCCGAGCCCGCCCGGCGCGGCCAGCTGGTCGGATTGACGGTTGGTGTACATCAGCTCGGTGAACACGGTGGTGTTCTCGCTGAGCTGGCTGTCACCGAACACGCTGATGCTGATGCGCTTGATCGGATTGACCGCGTTGAGCGTAGGGTTGCCGTTGTAGTTGTGCTTGGCGGCCGAGTACGGCTCGTAGAAATCACCATTGCCGCCCAGCACCTGGTTGAAGTTGACGCGGCTGCCATCGGCCAGCAGCGCACGGCCGCCCACCGTGGTCGAACTCCCTGAGCACACCAGTTTTCCGTCCACCTCAGCCAAGCCACACGGTGCCCGCGAGGCCATGTTGACCGTGCCGCCTTCGGCGTAGTTGATGCCGGCCATCAGCGAGCCACGATCACTGGTTACGCCCCAGGCCAGGTCGACAGCAGTTTCGTCGCCATCGCCGCGGGTGGTCTGGCCGTAGCGCACTGCCGCCTCGGCGCCATCGAACCCTTGTTTGGTGATGATGTTGACCACGCCCGCCACCGCATCGGCGCCGTAGATGGCCGAGGCGCCGTCCTTGAGCACTTCCACGCGCTCGATCAGCGCTACCGGGATCATGTTCAGATCGACCGAACTGTTGGCGCCGGTACCGCCATTGACGACGCGACGGCCGTTGAGCAGCACCAGGGTGCGGTTGATGCCAAGGCCACGCAGGTTGACCTGGGTGGTGCCATAGCCGTTCTCGGCCCAGTAGGCATTGCTCTGGCTGCCGGCAAAACCGGCCGAGGCCGGCAGGCGCTGCAACAGCGTGTCCACCGAAGTGGCGCCGGAGCGTTCGATGGCCTGTGCGTCGATCACGCTGACCGGGCCTACGCCCGACAACTGCGCGCGCTTGATGTGGCTGCCGGTGACCTGCACGGCATCCAGCGTGCGGGCGGCTTCATTCGGGGGTTGCGCGTCCTGCGCGTTGGCGGTGTGGACGGCGGTGGCACACAGCAGCGTGCCAATGGCCGCAGCCAAGGCTTGGGGCTTCAAATACATGTTCTCTCTCGCTGGGATTCTGTCTCGGGGCGATAGCCGCGGTCGCGGGTGCGAGCACGGTTCACTACTACGTCGTGGTGACGCGAGAACAACCGCTCAGGCGATGGGAGGTCGGAAGACGCGGGACAGCCTGCCGGCCGGCAATACCAGCGCCGGCAATGGCGTATCGGCCGATACCGGCGGATGCGCACCGGCGAACAACAGCGCCGTCGCGGGGGGATAGATGGTGAACACACACAGGCATTCGCAGCCCACGCTGTCGGCGCAGCTGCAGTCGTCGGCATGGCTGGAAGTCGACTTGCCGGTGTGCTCGTCGTGGTCACCGCCAGCAGCTGCAGCCGAAGTGCGATTTACCAGATCACTTCGAACCGGGTCACTTCGCACCGGATCACTTCGCACCGGGTCACAGCCTGCACTGGCCGCGCGGGTAATCCCCGCGACCGATGGAACCCCATCCGCATGCAGCACCATGCGCGTGCTCGCCCATGCCCCTAGCACGCCTTCGACGGCGAGCACCAGCATCAGCAGCAACGGCAGGCACATACGGTAGGACATGAAGTTCCAGACAATTCCGCTATTTGTATATACATACAATGAATAACGCGAGCAGCGAAACCTTGTCAACCGCCGCTGGTCACGCCGTGGCTCCGTCCGTGGCGGCATCCCCTGCCAACAATCCGCGCAGGCCTTGCGCCAGCGTCACTCCCAGCGCACATCAGGCAATGCATGCGCGCTTCATCAAAACGGGGGGAACAACGACTATCCTGCGACGCAGCATAGCCAGCGCGCGCGCAGTCGCCTAGCCACTGAAGGTATGCCGTTGATGATTTTTTGTATCGACGCATGCAAGCAGGGGTGGCGATTTCAAATGCAACTTTTTGCATGAGCATTGCGCTGCCGCAGTTGCATCCGCGCCCTCCCCCATTCATCGCAACAGGATAGATCTCATGAGCCTTCAAACCCTTGCCCAACAGCCCGGTGTCGCCGCCCAGGTGCCAGCCGAAACCAATGGCTTCGTGTTCAACCACACGATGCTGCGGGTCAAGGACATCCGCGCCTCGCTGGATTTCTATACGCGCGTGCTTGGCTTCCAGCTGATCGACCAGCGTGATTTCGCCGAAGCACAGTTCAGCCTGTACTTCCTGGCCTATGTGCCGGCCGGTGCACAGGTGCCGCAGGACGATGCCGAGCGCCGCCTGTGGATGGCCGGTATTCCCGGTGTGCTGGAACTCACCCACAACCACGGCACCGAGAACCAGGATGGCCCGGTCTACCACGACGGCAACAGCGACCCGCGCGGCTTCGGCCACATCTGCGTGTCGGTGCCGGAACTGGAAGCAGCCTGTGCACGCTTCGAGGAGCTGGGCGTGCCGTTCCAGAAGCGCCTGAGCGATGGCCGCATGAAGAGCCTGGCCTTCATCAAGGACCCGGACGGCTATTGGGTTGAGATCATTTCCAATAGCGTGCGTGCTTGAATCAACAATGCGCCGTGCAGATCCGCTGTTGCCCGCGTCCGCAGGGCGCAGCAGCGAGCTCATTTCCGATAGTTTCCCCGGGTGCGCTTCGCTTACCCGGGCTACGAAGCTACGGATTGCATTGATTGCTGATAATGAACAACAAACGCCGGCATAAGCCGGCGTTTGTTGGTGTCGAACCACTTGGCAGAGATCGACTTACTTGCTGAAGGTGCCGGCCTTGACCAGCACCATCTTCTGCGGGTCCACGTACTTGCGGATCACGCCGTTGACCTGCTCCAGCGTCACCGATTGGATCGCCTGCGGGTAGTTGTCCAGCCATGCCAGGCCCACACCGCGCTCAACCGTGCCGATGATCGCCGCCGACATGCCGTCGGTATTGCCCAGGCCAACCTGGTAGCTGCCGACCATCGCCTGCTTGCGTGCGTCGAGTTCGTCGGCGGTGATGCCGTCCTTCCACCAGCGCTGCAGTTCGCGGCGGGTGCTGGCGATGCCCTTGTCCATCAGCTCCGGTGCAAACGTGGTGCTGATGCCCAGGCCGCCGTCCATGTAATCACTGCCCAGCAGATTGCCGCCGATGCCGTAGGTCAGGCCTTCCTTCGCCCGCACCGCCGCCATCAGCCGGCCGGTGAAGCCCGAACCCAACACATCCACACCCACCGTCATCGGCAGGTAGTCGGCATCGGTGTAGCGCAGGCCGGTGGCCTGGCCCAGGAACACGCTGACGCTGGCCTTGTCCTTCATCGCGATGCTGTGCTCGGCGGCCTTGGCCGGCAGCCGTGCCGGAGCATCACGCAGATAGTCCACGCCGCCGCTCCAGCCGTTGAAGCCGTGTGCAACCGCGGTCTCGATCGCCTTGGCATCGACGTCACCGGCAAACACCAGGGTCATGTGCGCCGGGCCGTAGTACTTGGCGTGGAAGGCCTTGATCTGCTCCAGCGTCACCTGCGGCACTGCTTTGAGCATGGCTTCGCGCGGTACCGGTGCGTTGATGCTGCCGGCGGGGAAGATGCTGAGCATCATCGTCTCACGCGCCATCGTGCCCGGATTGTCGCTGGCCTGGCGCAATGCAGCTTCCAGCTGCACCTTGGCCTTGGCCAACTCTTCAGCGGTGAAGGCCGGCTGGCGCAGCTGCTCGGCGAGCAGGTCGAGCACGGTTGGCAGGTCCTGTTTCAGGCTCTTGCCGTAGATGCCGATGCGCGCGGCGCTGGGGCTGAAGGACAGCTGCGCGCCGATGCCGTCCAGCGTATCGGAGATGGCGAACTTGTCGCGGCGGGTGGTGCCGGCTTCCAGCAACATCGCGGTCAGCGTCGGCACCGCCGGGTTGTCTCCCTTGGCGGCGAGGAAAGCATCACCCAGCGGCATCGAGCCGGTGAAGGTGACCACGTCCTTGACCCCCATCGGGTAGACGATCAGGTCGATGCCGGCGGCCTTGGCGTGCACGGCGCTGTCGGCGACGCCGGCCTGTGCGGCGAATGCGGCAAGGCTGGACAGTGCAGCCAGTGCCAACGGAATCAGTCGAATGCGTTTTGCGTTGTTCACTTGCTGCTCTCCGGCACGAACCAGCCAACCGTGCTCTGCTCTGAGTTGAAATACGTGCCGGCGACGCGCTGCACGTCGGCCGGGGTGACCTTCTCAAGATCCTTCAAGGCGCTGGAATACAGGGTCCAATCGCCCATCGCGATGAACTCGTTGAGCGCATCGGCGGCCTGGTCGGTGCCATCGCGGCGGTAGGCTTCCTCGGCACGGTACGGGCCGAGCACGCGCTTGATCTCCTCGACGCTGACGCCGTCGCGGGCCACCTTGGCGATCTCGTCGCGGACGATCTTTTCGATCTCTTCGTGCTTGCTATCCGGGGCCAGCGCCACGCTCAGCATGAACAGGCTGGGATCGCGCTGCTGGTACATGCCGCCCGATACCGCCACCGCCTTGCTGGTGTCCACCAACGCACGCTGCAGGCGAGCGCTGCGGCCGCCCTGCAACACCAGCTCCAGCACGTTCAATGCCGGAATGTCCTTGTCCAGGCCCGCCGGGGCCTTGTACGCCATCATCACCGTGCCGGTTTCACCAGCACGACGCAGCGTCACCCGACGCTCGCCCTGCTGCTCCGGCTCGGTGGTGTAGACCTCGGGAATGGCATGCGGCGAGCGCGGCACCTTGCCGAACTTGTCGCCTATGCTGGCCAGTACCTTGGCGCTGTCGATATCGCCGACCACGGTGACGGTGGCGTTGTTCGGCCAGTAGAAGGTGTCGTAGAACGCGCGCAGCTTCTCGATGGACACCTTCTCGATATCGCTGCGCCAGCCGATCACCGGATGATGGTATGGATGCGCGCTGAAGGCGGTCGCCCACATCAGCTTCATCAAGGCACCATTGGGATTGTTTTCGTTGCGCTCGTACTCGTTGCGCACCACGGTCATTTCGCTCTGGCGGTCCTTCTCGCGCAGCAGCAAGCCGCGCATGCGATCGGCTTCGATGGCGATGTAACCGTCCAGCGCAGCCGGCGGCAGCGTGGCGTAGTAGTTGGTGCGGTCCAGCGAGGTGGTGGCGTTGAAGCCGGCACCGACGCGATCCAGGTAGGTGTCGACGTTGTTTGCGCCATCGAAGTTGGTGCTGCCCATGAACATAAGATGCTCAAGCAGGTGGGTGCCGCCGGTAGAGCCGGTCACTTCATTGCGTGAACCGACCCGGTAGGTCATCTGGAAGGTCACCACCGGTGCGGCGTGGTTGGGCAGCAGCAGGACGCTCAAACCATTGGCGTCGAGCCGGTACTCGTCGATGCCATCGGCGGATTTTACGTAGGTGAAGCCATTGACCTTGACCGGCTCGGCCGAGGCAGCACCAGCTGCCATCAAGCCCAGCGCAAGGCCGGCGCACAACAGGCGTTGCGAAATCATGCGTAGCGTTCTCTCTAGATGCGCCCGGGGGCGCGGGGAAAGTCGGGGCGGGAGTTCAATCCCGTCCTGGTGGGGTAGCGTTTTCCAGCGCGGAGAGCACGATCTCCGGCGTGAGTACCTCGGGCAGTTCGCGCGGCGGGCCGCCACCGGCCGGATAGGCCAGGTTGAACGGCACCGCGCTGCGGTTCCAACGTTCCAGCTCGGCGGTGATCAGCGGATCGGCATTGGTCCAGTCAGCCTTCAATGCAACCACCTCGTTGTCGCGGAAGTAGTCATTCACCCTTGCCGCAGCGAACACCACCTTCTTGTTGACCTGGCAGGTAGCGCACCAGCGCGCAGTGAAATCGACGTAGATCGGGCGACCTTCGGCCTGCAGCTGCTGCACGCGCTCGCTGCTCCAGGCTTCCCATTGCAGCGCCTCAGGTGCTTGTGCACGCGGCCAGCCAAACAGCACCGCCGCAACCAGCACCAGCACGCCGGCAACCGCACTGAGCTTCGCGCGGCCACCGCGGGCACCGGGACGGGTGCCGCGGCCGTACAGCCACAGACCGAAACCCAGCAGTGACAATGCGAGCAAGGCATTGAGCAGGGCCGCTTCGTGCAACTGCCCGGCCAGCACCCACAGCAGATAGCCGACGGTGGCATACAGCGGGAAGGCCATCAGCTGCTTGAAGGTTTCCATCCACACGCCCGGGCGCGGCAACAGTTTGACCAGCGACGGGAATACCGACAGCAGCAGGTAGGGCAGCGCCAGCCCCAGCGCGATCGCAGTGAACACCACGAACGACTGTGCCGTTGGCAAGGCCAGCGCTGCACCCAGCGCAGGTGCCAGGAACGGTGCACTGCACGGTGTTGCCACCACGGTGGCGAGCATGCCGCTGAAGAAGCTGCCGGCCACGCCGCTGCGCGACTGCAGGCCGGAGCCAACACTGGTGGCGCGCACGCCTACCTCGAACACACCACTGAGGTTCATCGCGAACGCCAGCATCACCAGCGCCAGCACGAACACGAACGGTGCCGACTGCAGCTGGAAGCCCCAACCGAGCTGCTGCCCGCCTTCACGCAATACCGCCAGCACGCCGGCCAATGCCCAGAACGACAGCAGTACACCCGCGGTGAACGACAGCGCATGCAGGCTGACCTTGCGCCTGTCATTGCCAGCCTGCTCGATGAAGCCAACCACCTTCAGGCCGAGTACCGGAAACACGCAGGGCATCAGGTTGAGGATGAGCCCGCCGAGCACTGCAAACAGCAGCACCAACAGCGACAACTGCGCACCATCATTGCCTGCGCCCGAAGCTGCTGCGGCACCCAAGTCGCCCGTGCTGACCAAGGCAGTCGCCTCGGCCTCGGCCACGAACGGCAGCTCGATGCTGACACCGCGATAGATGCCTTGCGCGTCGGTGTAAGCCAGCACGCCGCGCAGCGCTGCATCGGCCGGCATGGTCTCGGCCGCATCCAGAGGCAACTTCAGCAAGGCGCGTGCGCCGCGATTGCCGATGGTCTGCGGCACCTTGTAGGAAACGAATTCGTCGGCGGGGAAAAAATGCAATTCGGCGATATCTGCCGGTGCGGCCACGCGCAGGGTCAGATCACCCTGCTCGCGGGTTGCCGCCAGCTGCCAACCTTCGCTGGAACCTGGCATCGGCAACGCCGCCAACGCCGCCTGCACATCGGCATCGGGCTGTGGCGGATCGGCACTGACCGGTACGTTCAAGCTCACCGCTGCCTTGCCCGGAATGCACACGGTATCGCACATCAGCCAGCGCGCCTGCGCCTTCAACTCGACAACACTGCCGGGTTTCAGGTCAGCCGGAGCGATCAACCGCACCGGCAGGTAGGACAGGCCTTCGTAACCGTGGCCGGTGATATTGCCTTCGCGGTCACGGACCAGGATTGGCGTTGGCCACTGGATCGCCTCGGCGGTCCAGCCCGGTGGAAGCTCCCACATCAGCCTGGTCGGCAAGCCTGTACCAGCGTTTTTCCAGAAGCTGTGCCAATGCGGATCGTGCTGCATGCGCAGGGCGAGCTGCAGCGGCTGCCCAGGTTGCACCGAACGTTGCGCCGCGACGAGCTCGGCCTGCACCTGCGCCAGCACGCCGCCAGGCAGCAGTACGCCGAGCAGCAACAATGCGCTCAGCGCGGCGCGGCGGATGACATCAACGTGCAGGTGCATCTTCAACCTTCCTGATCTGTGCACGCACCGCGCGCTCGACGTCCCACTCGCGCATGCCGACGCCGACGATGGTGCCGTCACCGGCGATCAGGTAGTTCTGCGGCAGCTGCACCACGCCATAGGTCTGCGCGGCCTTGTCCTCGAAGCCCGGTGCCTGCAGGTTGATCCACGGCAGATCGTTGCTGCCGCCCTCTTCCTGCATGGCCTTGGTCCAGTCTGCCTTGTCTTCATCCAGCGATACGGCGTATATCTCGAAGCCATGCGCGTGGAACTCGCGGTACACCTTCAGCAGGTGCGGGAATTCGCCCCGGCACGGCCCGCACCAGGACGCCCAGAAGTCGAGCAGCACCAGCTTGTTGCGCGCCAGCACCTCGGACAGCTTGACCACCTTGCCGTCCGCACCGACGGCCTCGATGTCGGCATAGGGCTTGCCCGGACCGAACTTCTCGGCCAACTGTTGGGTCTTGGCGTAGTCGGCCGCGGCCTGCTCCATCTGCACGACCAAGGGGTGCGCGCCGAGCTCCTGCTTGTAGCTGGCCAGCAGCTGCGCGCGGCGGGCCACGTCGTAGCGCTTCCAGTCGTAGTTCTCGCTCAGCACCAGCAGCTTGAGCAGCGCAGGCTCTGCACCGTCGAGGATGACCGCGTCGTAGTCGTTCCTGACCTTGGTCAAGGCAGCAAACGGTGCAGCAACCGATTCACGTGCGGCCTTCATCGCCGCTTCGTCGTTCTCATCCACGCCGTCGAAGGCCTTGCGATTGGCTTCGCGGTTGGCCTTGTAGGCGGCCACATAGGCCGGATCCTGCAGATAGCCGTAGACACGTTCGGTCAGGCTGCCGCCCTTGGCCACCGGGCCCAGAGCACCGGTTTCGATACGTAGCTCGCCCGGCTCCAGCACCAGTTTCACCGAACCCTGATTGCCAACCATCAGCACCGCCGGTACGGCCTGCTTCACCTCACCGCTGAGCACGAAAGCGCCACCCTGCGCGGTGGCCGTGGCCACCGGCTCGACATGCATTGGGTCGGTCGCTGCCGACGGCACCAGCAGTTTGAGTTCGGTACCGTCGGCCAGCCCAGGCAGCGTGCCGCGAATGCTGTAAGCACCGCTGCCAGCAGGCATGGCGGCGGCGTCCTCGGCCGGGTTGGCAGGCGGGGTTTGCGATGGGCTGCATGCAGTGAGGCCGAGTGCAGCGACGACCGCGCTGGCCAGCAGGCAGGCGCGCAGGGTGTTGGCGGTGGACTTCATGGATTTCCTTGCAATGGATGCGGCGCGCCGCCGACGAGGGAACGGCGCACCGCGTTGTGACGGAGCAACCGCTTGGCGTCAGAACTCTTTCTTGATGTCCAGATAGAGCACGCGGCCGCGGATGTTCACGCGGTTGGAGACGAAGCCGGACAGGTTGTCGACGAAGGGATAGTCGCGATCGAACATGTTCTGCACGCCCATGCGCGCGGTAACGCCACCCAACCATCCATCGCGCTGGTGCTTGCGATAACCAACCTGGGCATCGAAGGTGGTGTAGGACGCCGAACGTGTACGCGGATTTTCATTGGGGATGAAATCGTTGTAATCGGTGGCCGTAGCCGACAGCGGATACAGCACGCGGTGCGCAGCGCTGTAATGGCTACCCAGTGAGGCGAACCACGCGTTACCTTCCCAGCCGACGAACAGGTCGCCCGCCCACTTGCTCGGCCCCAGCTCGCTGTCCGCATAGCTCAGCGTCGGCATCGACGCCAGCGAACGCGAGGTCAGCTCCAAGGTACGCACGGCATTGAGCTCGATACGCCAATCACCCCAGTCATTGCCGAAGTAATAGCTGGCAGTGGTATCGATGCTGCGCGAGCGACGACCAAGGAAGTTGATCGCACGGTTGTCCCACAGCATTACCCCGTTCTCGCCCAGGGTGAAGGTCCCTTCGGGCATCTTGCTGATGTCCTTGAAGATCTCCGAATAGGTCAGCCCGGACAGCGGATCGCCGATGTAGTTGTCGAAAGTGGTGCGGTTATAGGTGGCCGACAACTGCAGGCCGGTGGCAAACCCCGGTACCCAGTCGAAGCCATAGGTCACCACGCTGGCCACCTGCGGTTTCAGGTTCACGTTGGGGCCGCTGAGTGCGACGATCTGGGTGACGCCATCCGGCAATTGCCCACCGTTGAACAGCACCCGTGAGGTGTAGTCGTCCATGATCAGCTGGCCGAACTGCTGCTGGGCCTGCGGTACCAGGAAGGACTCGCCCCAGGTGGCGCGCAGGCGCAGCTGATCGATCGGCTTCCACGCCAGCCGTGCCAGCGGACTTGTGCGGCTGAAGCTGCGTGACACCACGCTATCGCTGCCGGTGATGCCACCGGCACCGTCATTGTTGACGCCGGTCAGCTGCTCGACGTCAAAGCCACCGAGTTCACCGAGCCCGGCCGACCAATCACGCAGCGCGCTGTCGCCACGCTGGTCGAAGCGCTCGTAGCGGGCGGCAACAGTCAGGCTGAGCAGCTTGGCCAGCGGCTGATCCTTCAACAGCGGGATGCCGATTTCGGTGAACAGCGCCTCGGATTTTCCGGTACTTTCCGAATTCAGGCGCTCGCCGAGATTGCTCTCGTAGTTATAGCGCTGCTCGCGGTGCTGTGCGCCAAATGCCGCTTCGATCTTGCCCGCAGGCAGCTGGAACAGCTCGCCGCGGGTCAGCAGGTCGACGGTATTGGCACGCGACTGGAAGCGATAGACATGGCGCTCGACCAGGCTCTGCAGCAGCTCGCGGTTGCGCGCGACGATGGCATCGTTGCTGCCGTCGCCAAACACGTTCAAGCCATTGAGCACTTCCAGAGTGCGCGCATAGCCATCGACGCCCATCGAGCCGGTCAAGTCCATCAAGGCGGTGGTGGTGCCCTTCTCGCGGCCGATGCTGTACGTCGCCTCGTAATCCCAGCCCTTGGCAAACGGCAGCTTGCCGTTGATGCCGACATGCGCGTCGCTGTTGGTCTGCTTCTGGTCTTCGCTCAGGTTCATGCCTTCGAACTCACGTTCGAACGAATAACCGACCAGTACGTCGCTACCGAAGTTGTTGTATGGATTGCTCTCAGGAACGTAGGTGTTGTAACCGTCCTCGAAGATGCTGAAGTCGAACAGCGTCGGCCGCCAATTCTCCTTGTTGACCTGGCGGACATGGCTGATGCCGTAGTTCAGCTGGGTGGTTTCGCCAAGATCGTGCACGCCACTGATGCGGACATAGCGGTTGTCGACCTTGGGGCCGATGCGGCTGCGCTCATAGGTCGACGGTGCGGTGGCCGGGTCATAGGCGAGCAGGCTGTCCGGATCCAGCGCGGTGCCATCCTGACCGCCGGGAATCACGCCGAGCGCCTCGCCCATGAAGTGGTAATCGATGCCGAAATCCAAGGACTCATAGACCACGCCGGGCTGGCCCTTGTTGCGGGTACGGCCGTTGACGCCGCCTCGGTCGCTGAAGTCGCCGCGGCCGTTCGGGCCAACATGGATCAGGCTGGTGACATCCGCAGGCAAGCTGCGCTCAAGCCCGACCGCAGCAGTGACGTGACCGCTGCCATAGCCAAAGGTGCGGGCCAGGTCCAACCGCGATACATCGGCACCGGTGCTGGAGTTTTCATGCCGCAGCTGCGCGGTGGTGCCGTCGTAGGACTTCTTCAGCACGATGTTGATCACGCCGGCCACGGCGTCGGAGCCATAGATGGCGCTGGCACCATCGCTGAGCACTTCGATGCGCTCGATCTGCGACACCGGGATCGAGGAAATATCGGTATAGGCGCCCTGCGCCTGTGCCGACCCACTACGGCGACGGCCATCAACCAGGATCAGCGTGGAGCGGCTGCCCAGGCCACGCAGGTTGGCACCAGACGAGCCCAGCCCGGACACACCATCGCCATACGTGCTGCCGAACTCCTTCTCACCCAGCGCGCGAGAGGCGCTGGTGCGGTTGGAGAAGTTCTGCGGCAGGTTGCGCAACACGTCTTCAATCGAGGCATAACCACGGCTTTCGATCAGCTGCGAATCGATCACGATCAGCGGCGAGGCTGGATCGATGTTCTTCAAATAGGTACCGGTGACATTGATTGTCTCCAGCGTTTCAGCGCTACCTCCGTCCTGTTCAACCACGTCGCCTGCACTGCTGCGCGGACGGATGGCGACCGTTTTCGCGTTGATGAACTCATGCGTGTACGCAGTGGGTGCAAGCAGCTGCTGCAGGGCAGTCGCCGCGCCCATCTGGCCACTGACTATGCCGCTCTGCACGCCGCTACCTGCACTGCCAGCGTAGACCACCTGCAAGCCGGACTGCTCGGCAAACACTTCAAGCGCCGACGCCAGTGACTGCGCAGGAATATCAAACTTGAACACCGCAGCATCGGCCACTGCATCGGCCGCCGCTGCTGACTGTGCCATCGCCACATTGCCGGTGCCAACCAGCAGCGCTAGCGCCACCGCCTTCACCAACACGTGCTTATGAAGAATAGTGCTGGACCCCATGGATAATTCGCCCCCGAAAGACATCGAATGGTTACCGAGCAACCGGAGCCGCCTTGCGCGGAGCCAGCCTCTTGTTACATCCGTGTGTCCAAGTGCGGGAAAAGGGTACTCGAGCCCAGAAATATTTTTGTGGATTCCTGCACTGCCGCTTACTGACGACTGCCGCGGGCAGCGATCACGTTGCGGTCGGCCTGCCTGCTGACCTGCAACTGCGAGCAGCACTCCAGGAACTGCAGGAAGGAATCTGCATCATCGGCATGGAAGACACCGCTGTAGCGCTGCTCGCGTATCAACGGATCCGTCACCACGATCGGTCGTGGGTTGTAGCGATTGAACTCACTGACGATGTCGGCGAGCGTATCGTTGCGGAAGCTCAGGCGGCGCTTGCCATCGACCGGTTCGTTCGACGCCTCCAGCGGCATCCGCAGCATGGCCTGCTGGCCCTGCGGTATGCGAGCCTGTTCACCGGCTGACAATGCCGCCGGCCGGCCCAGCGATTCAACCTTGGCCTTGCCCGCTTCCAGCGTGGACGCATCGTCGCGCCACAGCGATTCCAGCCAATTGCTGTTGGCCGTCACCTTGACCTTGCCCTCGCTGACCGCGACCAGCGTGCCCGAAGGCAACCGGTTGACGGTGAAGCGCGTGCCCACCGCTTGCACCGTGTTGTCGCCGGCATGCACGCGGAACGGGCGGCTGCTGTCGTGCGCCACATCGAAAGTTGCCTCGCCATCACGCAACTCGATGTCACGCACACCCGCGCTGAAGCGCACGGCGATGTACGAAGCCGGTGCCAACGTGACCATCGAGCCGTCGGCCAGGGCGATGCTGCGCTGCTCGCCGACCGCGCTGGCGTACTGGTGGACCGGCACTTCCGGCTGCAGCAGGGTCCAGCTGCCCGCCAGCAACGCACAGGCGGCAACGCCCGCTGCCAGCGCCCAACCCAGCCTGCGACGGCGCCCACGTGCGGCAGGTTTACGTTCCTGCAGCCTTGCCCCCGTTGCAGCGCTGGGCGCATCGTACAGCGGCACCACGTTGTCCATGGCCTGGGCCTGTGCCAGCACCGCGTCCAGGTCGAAAGCCTGCAACGCGCCGCTTGTGGCCAGCTCGCGCTGCACCAACTGCGCCATCAGCAGCTCTTCCAGGTGCAGCGGCGAGCGCGCCACCCAGGCCGCAAAGCCGGCCCGGTCGGCATCGCTGGGCGTCTCGCCCATGACGTGCAGCCACTCGGCGGCCTCGCGTGCGGCGCGCTCCCGGCTCTGTTGCGGCGATGTGCGATAGATATTCATGGTTTCACCCGCCCTGCCTGTCGCAGGGTCCACATCCTGTTCATCGTTCCAAGCTCGCGCGTACATGCGCCAGCGCTTCGACACTGTATTTCTTTACCGTATGCACGCTCAGCCCCAGCTTCTGCGCGATCTGCGCATGGCTCAGGCCTTCGCGCCGCTCCAGCAGCAGCACCGCCAGCCGGTTGGCCGGCAGCTGCGCCAGCGCATCGCCCACCTGCCGCTCGAAGAAGCCGCCGCCTTCGCTGAAAGCCGCCTGCCCCGGGTTCTCGGACACCGCATCGACCACGGTCGAGTCGTACAGCAGCCGGCCCTGGCGCTGGCGCATGTTGAACTCGCTGGCCACATGCGCGGCGATGCCATAGATGTAGGCCAGCGGGTTGCGCACGGTTTCGATGTTCTGCACGCGCAGCAGGCGCAGATAGACCTCCTGCACCAGGTCACCCAGGTCCTGCGCCTCGGCCACCCGCCGGCGCAGGTAGCGGTGCAGCTCGGCGCTGTAGTCGTGGACGGCGCGGGCAGCGAAATCGCGCCCGGGCTGGTCCTGTCCGGCCGGCTCCATCATCGTCTCCCGCCCGGACCTTGCCGGTCGTGGCTTTTCCGCACCCTCATTACCCGCTCCCAATGGCAGGGGCGACGGACACAGTGCCCCCTTGACCATGCAGTGCGTGGCAAGGGGCGATTTGGGTACTCCGGGCGCTCAATTCATTCAGCCGACAATCACCTTGCCGGCCAGCTTACCGGGGCTGTTACGACAACGCCCGGCGCAGGGCCGGGCGTTGTCGTCATCGCATCAGGGCGCGATCAGGGCCGGACCTGCGCCCCGGGCATCTGCTGCGCCGCACCGCGTCGGCAACGCCTGCCTTGGCAATCGTCAAAGCCAGCCTCACCCATCACGCCCGCGCTGCCAACGCCGGCACCGCCCTTGCCGTAGGTGATGCGCAGGCCAACGCTGTTGCTGGAGGCGCTGTTGCTGCCCTGGTCACGGCCGAACAGCAACGAGATCAACCAGCCGTTACGGGTCTGCATGTCCAGGCCCAAGCCGGCGGTGAGCATGTTGTCGGCATAGCTCTGCATCTTCAGCAGGTAACCATCCGTGCTGGGCTGCTGCACGTAGTTCATCCAGGCGTCACCGCTGTTGGACAGGGACTGACGGTACTCCAGCTTCCAGAACGGCCGCAGCTGCAGACGCTCACCCTGCCAGCTGTAGCTGCCATCAAAGCCCAGCGCCAGCCCACTGTTGCGCACAGTCTGCCGCGCATACGCCAGGTCATACGCTTGCAAGCCATGCTCGCGGTAACCGTCCAGGCGGGTGTGACTGCCATCGAAGCGGCCATAGCCGGACAGGGTGGTGGCACCGAGCTGTTGCTGATAGCCGAAGGTCAACGCGCCGAAAGTCTGGCTGCCATCGCGTTGACCGACCGCAATGGCGTTGGCATCGCTGCTCCAGCGTGCGATGTCGAAGTCCAGACGTCCCTGCGCCAGCACACCATCAACAAACAGGTGTTCACCCGCACGCCATAGGCCATACATCGCCAGTGAGTACTGGTCGGCGTCCGTCCGCGAAGGTGAGTTGTCCAATCGGCTGCGGTTGCGGCCCAGGCTGGCGGCCATACCCAGCAGACCGTTGTCGCCGTAGCTACGGTCCACACCCAGGCTGATGCCGTCGGTGTTGAAATCGAAGCCGCCGCCCTGTTGCTGACCACTGTTGCCAAACGTGGCCGTGCCCGACATCCAGCCGCCCCAACCACTGGGCATGCCGGTGAACTGGTTGACCGGCAGCTGCACCGGAACCGACAAGGCCTGCCCGAGCAGGTCGCCCGCGTAAGCCAGCGTCAACGTTGCCGATGACGGATTGCTGCCCGAACGCACCTGCTGCAGGCGCGACTGGATGTTGCCCAGCTGCACGCGGCTGAAGCGCACGCTGGCATCCACCTGTGCCTGCAGGTTGCCGCGCACGCTGGCGTCAGCGGTCGGGTCAGGCCGTGCATTGACCGTCAGGGTCAGCTCCACGCTGGCCGCGGTGTAGCCCCCCTGCGCAGCCTGGTGGGCGGTGAGGGTCGTACTGCCCTCCCCCACCAGCGTCACACTGCGACCAGTGACCGTCGCCACGCTGGTGTCACTGCTGCTGAAGCTGAAAGCACCGGCACTGTTGCTGCTGGGATCAGGCAGGTCGAAGGCGGCCTCGCCATAGACCTTGTTGATGCCATCCAACCAGGTCAGCGACGGGGCGGCAGCTGCAATGTCCACGTGCAGCACGCCCTGCTGCGCCGCCTGGTACTGTGCGTTGCCGGCCTGGTCGATCGTCAGCACGCAGGTGCCTGCATCCAGCATGGTCACCACATTGCCGGCCACGCTGCAGATTGCCGGCGAACCGCTGCCGTATACCAGCGGGTTGCCGGACTGCCCACCCTGTGCCGATACGATGAAGCTGCCACCGGCGACGAACACCGGATCGGCCGGATCGGTTGCCATGTCATGGATGACCTGCAGCCCCGCTTCCACCTTCAGGCTGAGGCTGGCGGTGTCGGCAAAGCCATTCGCATCGGTCACCTGCGCGGTGAATGCGAATGTTCCGGCCACCTCCGGCACGCCACTGATTTCACCGTCCGCGCTCAACGACAGCCCTGCCGGCAGCTGACCGCCAGCAACGCTGTAGCTGTAGGGCGCGGTACCGCCCTGGCTGCGCAGCTGGGTCCGATACTGCTGCCCGCCAAACGCAACCATCAGCGCCGAGGTTGCCAGTTCCAGGTCCGGATTGGTGACTACCAACGTATAGCCTTGTGCCACAGTGAACGGCCCGACACCGGTGCTGCTGTCGGTACTGCTGACGGTGAACGTGAAGCTGCCGGTCTGGGTTGGCGTGCCATTGAGCAGGCCCGTACTGGACAGTGTCACGCCAGGCGGCAGGCTGCCCGAGGTCACCACATAGGTGTAGCCCTCAGTGCCGCCATGGGTGACCAGCTGGTGCTGGTAAACGGAGCTGGCTACAGCGTCCGGTACACCACTGTCCATCGACAGGCTGGGCGGGCCAACCATCACATTGACCGTCGCCGTTGCAGTCGAATAGCCGTCCATCACCGCGTAGGTGAAGCTGTCCGGGCCGACGTAGCCCACGTCCGGCGTATAGATCAACCTGGTACCCCGGACACTGGCCGAACCATTGCCTGGGTCCACAAACACGGTGACTGCCTGATAGGCGCCGGTAACAGAAAGAGTGATTTCCGCTGCGGTGCCATAGGCAACGTTCTGCGTGACCGGATGGGCTTCAAGCAGCGGCACCATGAACAAGGTATTCGAGAAGGCCGAAGGCGCGCCCGTGCCGACGCTGTTGATGGCTACCACGGAGAACGAATAGTGCACGCCCTTGGTCAGACCGGTCACGCTTATTGGTGAACCGGTCCCCGCATAGGTGGCCCCTCCTACCGTAGCCGGGTGTGGCTGCACCTGATAGCCGCTGATCGCCGCGCCGCCGTCGAAGGCCGGTACGGTGAAGCTGATCTCGGCACTGGTTTCGGACAGCATGGTCGCAGTGCCAATCACCGGTGCTGCGGGCACGACGGCCTGGACCACGAAGCTCTGGCTGACCCGTGCTGCCGGATCATGGCTGGCATCGCCCGCCTGGTCGGCATGCACGGTGCAGCTGCCCACCGATACAAAGTTGAGCACATCATTGTTGATCGCACATACCGATGCGCTGCCAGCATCCACCGTCAGGCTCACCGCCAGGCCCGAACTGGACGTGGCACTGACCGTCGGCGTGGTGCCGAAGTCGTAGCTGCCCGCTGCGCTGAAGGAAATGGATTGCGCCACCATCGGCTGCAGTACATTGGATGCAGCCGAAACTGGACTGTCACCGGCGCTGTTGCGTGCCAGCACGGTGAAGCTGTAACTCTGCCCTGCGGTCAATCCATCCACCGTAACCGGCGAATTGCTGCCCACGAACGGACCACCCACTACTGCCGGTGACGGCACCACTTCATACTGCGTGATTGTAGCTCCGCCATCGAAGCCAGGTGCGCTGAAACTGATCCCGGCAGCGGTTGCCGACGTCATTGCCGCAGCACCCATCACCGGCGCTGCCGGCGCCACCGCCAGTACATTGAAGCTCTGGCTGACCTGTACCGCCGGATCGTGGCTGGCATCACCGGCCTGATCGGCAAGTACCGTACAGGTACCCACCGACGCGAAACTCAGCACGCCGTTGTTGATGCCGCACACAGCTGCAGTCGCACCGTCCACCGACAGACTCACCGCCAGACCGGAACTGGCATTGGCACTCAAGGTCGGCGTCGTTCCGAAGTTCTGCTGCCCCGGGTTATTGAAGGTGATGGTCTGTACCGTCATCGGATGCACGGCATTGGAAGCAGCGGAGGCAATGCTGTCACCCACACTGTTGCGCGCCAGCACGCTGAAACTGTAGCTCTGGCCTGCGACCAGGCCACCGACCGTCAACGGCGAGCCGCCGCCAACGAACGGACCGCCAGCGATGGCCGGTGACGGGATCACTTCGTACTGGCTGATCACCGCGCCGCCAGTAAATGCCGGGGCAACAAAGGTTACTTCGGCTACCGTCGCCGAACTCAACGCGGCAGTGCCGATGATCGGTGCTGCAGGCACTACCGCCTGCACCGTGAAGCTCTGACTGACACGCACAGCCGGATCATGACTGGCATCACCGGCCTGGTCCGCATGGATGGTGCAGTTGCCCGTGGAGGCGAAGTCCAGCACACCGTTGTTGATCGCGCACACGGCCATGCTGCCAGCATCTACCGTCAAGCTCACCGGCAGGCCAGCGCTGGAAGTGGCAGCCAGCGCTGGCGTAGTACCGAAGTCATAGCTGCCCGCTGTGTTGAAGCTGATGATCTGCGCCGTCATCGGCTGCAGCACACCAGACGCTGCTGATGCCTGGCTGGTGCCAGCACTATTGCGCGCGAGCACGGTGAAGGTATAGCTCTGGCCTGCAATCAAGCCATTCACTGTCAGCGGGGAACCGCTGCCAATGAAGGGGCCGCCGCTCACCGCTGGCGACGGCACCACCTCATACTGGCTGATCGTCGCACCGCCATCGAACGCCGGGGCAACAAAACTCACTTCGGCCGTCGTCGGCCCGGTCAGCGTCGCCGCGCCGATCACCGGTGCCGCCGGCGCCACCGCCAGCACCGAGAAGCTGTGGCTGACCTGAGCGGCCGGACCGTGGCTGGCATCACCGGCCTGATCGGCAAGCACCGTGCAGATACCAACGCTTGCAAAGCTCAGCACATCGTTGTTGATGCTGCACACGGCAGCGGTTGCGCCATCTACCGACAGGCTCACCGCCAGACCCGAGCTGGCACTGGCGCTCAAGGTCCGCGTCGTACCGAAATTCTGCGCCCCCGGGTTGGCAAACGTGATGCTCTGGGCTGCAGTGGGTGTCACAGCGCTGGAGGGGCTGGACGCCAGACCTGTGCCAACACTGTTGGTGGCCGACACGGTGAACACATAGGGCTGGCCGTTGGTCAGCCCGGTCACCGCAATCGGCGAGCTGGTAGCACTGACCGGTGCAACATCGGCCGGAATGACAGCAACGGTATAACCGGTGATGTCTGCGCCGCCGGTGGAAGTGGGGACGGCAAACGCCACGCTGGCCTGACCGTCACCTGCGGTGGCCACTGCGTTCTGCGGTGCTGTTGCCAGTACGGCGTTCACGGCAAAGTTCCAGGTGACCTGTGTTGCAGCCAGATAGGAGCTGTTGCCAGGTTCATCCGCGTTGATGGTGCAGGTACCCGCAGTCACAAAGATCAGTTCACCAACGGGGCTGATGGTGCATACCCCGCTTGTGCTGGAAGTGAACGTCGGCGTCAGGCCGGAGTCCGAAGTAGCCGTCAAGGTTGGCGTTGTGCCGAAGTTCTGTGCCCCCGGATTGTTGAAGGTGATGGTCTGGGCTGCCTTGGGCGTGGCCGAGTTGGAGGCACCCGACGCTGGACCGGTGCCCGCGGCGTTGTCGGCGGTGACGGTAAACGTATAGGACTGGCCATTGGTCAAGCCAGTCACAACGATCGGTGAGCCCGCGCCATTGACTGGGGCGACATCGGCCGGGCTGGCCGTGACCGTATAGCCGGTAATGCTTGTGCCACCGGTGTTGCCGGGCGCGACAAAACTGACGCTGACCTGGGTGTCGCCAGCGGTGGCCACCGACGAAGTGGGTGCACCTGCCACGATCGCGTTGACAGTGAAGGTGTGGCTGACCTGCGCCGCCGCCAGGAACGCGCTGTCGCCCGCCTGATCCGCCAGGATGGTGCAGCTGCCTGCGGCGAGGAATGCCAGCACACCCTCGCTGGTGACGGTGCACACACCTGTCGTGGATGAGGTGAAGGTCACTCCCAACCCGGACGTAGCCGACGCACCGCCGTTGACGACGCGGAGGTCCGGCGTCGTGCCGAAGTTCTGTGAGCCCGGGTTGGCGAAGGTGATGGTCTGCGGCGAAGCTGGGACGACGGCGTTGCTGCTCCCGGATGCGCTGCCGGTGCCTGCGGAATTGGTCGCGGTCACCGTGAAGGTATAGGAAACACCGTTGGTCAGCCCGGTCACGGTCATCGGCGAGGATGAGCCTATTTCGGTAATCCCGCCGGGGTTTGCAGTGACGGTATACCCGTTCGGCATGATGGCCGCACCACCGGTGCTTGCCGGTGCAGTGAAGGTCACCGTTGCCTTCTGGTCGCCCGCAGTCGCCATTCCGATGGCCGGCGCACCAGGCACGATCGCATTGACCGTGAAACTACGGGTAACGGTAGAAGCAGCATTCGTCGACGAGTTACCCGCCTGGTCGGCATCGATGGTGCAGGTGCCTGCAGAAACGAAGGTCAATTCACCGCCTGTGGTGATGGTGCAAACACCCGTCGTAGACGAAGTGAAGCCAATCGCGAAGCCCGTTGCCACCCCACCTACTTCAAAGGCAGAGCTGGCGGTCAGCGTAGGCGTAGCGCCGAAGTTGTAGTTGGTCGGCTGGGCGAAGGTGATGACCTGGTTGGCCATCGGTGTGATGCTGTTTGATGCACCGGAGGCACTGCCCGTGCCAGCGGCATTCGTTGCCGTCACGCTGAACGTATAGGCCGTGCCGTTGGTCAAGCCAGCGACGGTGGCGGTACAAGCCGCCGGCCCAACGCAGCTACCGAAGGCACCGCCGGGGTTGGCAGTTGCCGTATAGCTCGTGATTGGCGAACCACCGTCACTGGCGGGTGCGGTGAAGGTCACCGCCGCCTGCGCATCACCCGCCGTCGCAGTACCTATGGTCGGTATTCCCGGTACGGCGGGGATTGCAACGGCATGGGGACTGCCACCGTTGTAGGACGGAATCGAATTCCCCGCTTTATCGACGATGTTGGTCGATGCGTTGAGGTTCACTTTTATTTCGCCGTTACCGGAAATGTCAGCAATGTTCACGCTTACCGATGAACCGCTGGATGTCGAAACACTGGCTATCCTGCCCGTCGCACCATTGGCCCCCACCACAGTGAAATCGTCGGTGGAAACATTCATCACCAGCTCACTGAAGCTGACGTTGAAGGCCACCGACGTATCCGTCGACGCTGGTGAGCCGGAAACAGCGATGCTGGTGACAGCCGGCGGTTTGTTATCCACCGTGGCATTGGTGGTGTCGGAGGTTGTCGTCGCATTGCCCGCATTGTCGGTGGCAGTCACGCTGACGTTATGGTTGGTGCCATCAATGCTGCCGGAAACGATCGTATAGGTTGCCGTCCAGGTGCCCGAGCTGTTGGTGGCGGCGACTGCCGCACCACCACCGAACGCGGTGAAGTTCACGGTGACGTTGGAAATGGTGTCCACGTTGTTGTCGCCGCCGACATTCCTCCAGCTGGCGGTCACTGTATCGCCAACCTTGTAGGCACCGCTGGTGCCAGTGGCTCCGTTGATACTGATCCACGTATCGGTCACCGTTGGCGCACTATTGTCCACGGTTGCATTGGTGGTATCTGCGGTGGTGGTTGTGCCGGCTGCGCTGGTCGCACTGACGCTGATATTGCGGTTGCTTGCATCGATGCTCCCGGAGGAGATGGTGTAGCTGGCCATCCAGCGGCCACTACTGTTCGACGCCGCCACGGCAACGCCGCCGCCGAACTGGCTGAAATCCATGGTGACGCCAGTAATTCCGGCATTGTTGTCACCGCCGGCGGTGTTGTTCCAGGTCGCAGTAACGGTGTCACCGATCTTGTAAGCGCCGCCATTGCCGCTGGCACCGGAGATGCTTATGCGCGAGTCCGAAACAGCCGGTAACGGCGCCAGCGCACCGGTAACCGTGAAGTTCCGGAACTCGAAGAATGGCTTGGTCCCAGAACTGGAGCTGGTGTCGAATACAAGTTTGAAGGCTTTCAGTTTGACGCCCGAGAAGTTCGCCAGCTGACCCGCACCGAATGTAAACGTCTCGTTCGCAGATCCGGTTCCGTTGATCGTGCCAGATGTAACCGTGCTGTTATCGGGCTTTATGCCAATGATATGCACGTTGGTAAATTGCCCCGACAAGTACTCACCGGCTGTAAGCCCGGTAAGCTCGAACGAACCGGTATTGGTGCCATCCGCTGCGACCTGAAAATAGGTTCCCGTCGTACTGGTGTTGTAACCCGTCTGCACATAGGCCGGGAAAGGAGGGCCATGGTAGATGCTCACATTTGAGATCGCGCCACCTCCAGCTTCTTTTGCCGTCAGGATGAAATCGGCCGAGGTCAGGTTTGTATTGTTGTCGGTCCAGCCTGTCTGGAAAGTCTTTATTCCAGGAGCTGCCGCAAGCACCCCCGAGAAATCTTTGAGGGCTTTTTCCGAGAACGCCAGCCCGCTCTCGATGCCGCCCCGGCGTTCCTCCAGCTCCCAGTCCCCTCCAAGTCCCTCGGCACCAGTAAGGTTGCTGGATGCAGCCACATCCATCCCGGTTCCACTGCGTACGATATCCAGCAGTACGTCGCCATCGGCGTTGGCGGCCAGATCACAGCCATAGAACAGCAGGTCCGCGCCCTCACGAACGGAAGCACGCAGCGCCTGCAGTGCGCCCAGCTCTGCATGCAGGGATTCGGCGGTTATACGGCTACTGCCCAGTTGCAGCGCACCTGGACTGGCATGCGACACCACATGGATCGCGGCAAGGTCCCGATACCCACGCAGGGCCTGCACCAATTGCGGCAGTCCTGGACGACCCGCATCGATTTCAACCACACCGACACCGGGATTGAGTCCGGCATAAAGTGTGGCCCGGTCCTGCACCGAGCTGTCGATCACCACCAGTTCGGTGATGCCAGCATGCTGCTGGATGGCCAGCGCGTCGCTGGCTTCCTCCAGGCTGGGCCGCTGCTTGTGGCTGGTGGCCTTGCCAAGCGGCAGGCTTGCGACAACATCACCCTGCCCCATCCGCATATAGCTGCGTGGCTGATAGCCACCGCGCATCAGATAGCCCCCTGCAGAGGACGCGGCGGCGTGCGCCGAGAACGGGAGCAACAGCGTTGACAGTGCGCCGAGCAGTGCGTGCTTCATGGGGTGGCCTTGGTGATGAGCGGAGCCTGGGTTTCGGAACGCCGGGCGGCGATGATGCCGGCCGAGCTGCCCGTCTGGTCCTGCCAGAAATCCATGTCCTGGTACTTGTTGAAAAGATCCGGCGGCAGGATGCTGCGACGGGCCTTGAACTCGACTTTGCGGCGCACGTCGTGCAGCCCTTTGACACCGAGCTGCTGGTCGAAGCTTTCTTCGGCGTACTCGACGTTGTCGAAGTCGTGCGCGAATTCCGCCTCACCAAGGAACTGGTAGACCAACTGCATGGTGCGTGCCGGGTGGCGGGTCAGCAGTTCGTAGTCCAACAGCAGCAGGCGCTCGGAGAACTCGCCGTAATAGGCTTCCTTGAGCGCGGTCCAGGCACCGCCGACCACGCCGCCAGCGCTGATCAGCTGCTCGCAGCGGCTGTACACGGTCTGCCGCGTCGCCGGGTTGTACATGCGGCTGTAGTCGAATGGATTGCGGCGATGGATGGCCTCGAAGCTGTCCATCACCCAGGCCGGGTTGCGCACGCAGCAGATGACCTTGAAGTCAGGCACCAGACCTGCGAGCTGATGCATGCGTGCGGTCCACTGGCGGTTGGTGTCGAACACCAGCTGCGCCTGGGTATCGGCGTAATAAGCATCAAGGATGGCATTGCAGATGGCCTTGCGCTTGGCCTCATCGAAGAACGCCGCGGATTCGCCGCCCGCCCCCATCTGCTCCAGCGCGCCATTGAGCAGGCCGGCGACCGGGCTGCTCATGGCTGCATGGAAGCGTGGGTTCTGGCGCAGGATGCCGGCCAGCAGGGTCGAGCCGGAGCGCGGCAGACCAGCAATGAAGTGGTAACGCCGACTCATGCGCGCAACCCAGCCGACGCGCGAGCGGCCGCTATCAAACAGCACCGAACGCGCACCACCCAACCTGGCGGCACGCCTTTCGCAACACACATACAGCCCCCTGTCATGACATCCCCACCGGCGGCGCCGGCTTTTCTGCTGGTTCTATCTAGGTAAACCGGCAAAAGCGCCGCGCGATCATCATGGCTTTGTTGATGTGCGTCACGTTTTTTGAATGCCAATCCCGCGAATCAGCGCGGGCCGCACTGTGAGGCAAATGCCCAGCGCCTTCTGCAAGGGCCGCCCGGACACCCCACAAAGCAAAAGCCCGGCGCTGGGCCGGGCTTCGAGCAACGTCGGGGGAGAGAGGACCGGGCTGCTGGAGGTGATTATCCATGGGCCCGGTTACGCTCCGGTGACACCTGCGTTACTCCACGGTAACGCTCTTGGCCAGGTTGCGCGGCTTGTCCACGTCGGTACCACGTGCCAGGGCAGTGTGGTAGGCCAGCATCTGCACCGGAATCGTGTGCACGATGGCACTGAGAACGCCGGCATGGCGCGGCGTGCGGATTACATGCACGCCCTCGGAGGCGTTGAAGTTGCTGTCCTGGTCGGTGAACACGAACAACTCGCCACCACGCGCACGCACTTCCTGCATGTTGGATTTCACCTTCTCCAGCAGGCTGTCGTTGGGCGCGATCACCACCACCGGCATTTCCGCGTCGACCAACGCCAACGGGCCGTGCTTGAGCTCGCCAGCCGGATAGGCCTCGGCGTGGATATAGGAGATCTCCTTGAGCTTGAGCGCGCCTTCCAGGGCGATCGGGTAATGCAGGCCACGGCCAAGGAACAGCGCGTTCGACTTGCTGGCGAAACGCTCAGCCCAGGTCGCAATCTGCGGTTCCAGATTCAGTGCGTGCTGCACGCTGCCCGGCAGATGCCGCAGTTGCTCCAGGTAGTCCGCCTCCTGCGCGGCATCAACCTTGCCGTGCAGCTTGCCCAGCACCACGGTCAACTGGAACAGCGCTGCCAGCTGGGTGGTGAAGGCCTTGGTCGAGGCCACGCCGATCTCGGCGCCAGCGCGGGTATAGCAGACCAGCTCGCTGGCACGCGGGATGGCGCTTTCCGGCACGTTGCAGATCGACAGCGTGTGCGTGTGCCCCAGCGACTTGGCGTACTTGAGCGCTTCCATCGTGTCCAGGGTTTCGCCGGACTGGGAGATGGTGACGATCAGGTGCTTGGGATTGGCGTAGGCGGCGCGGTAGCGGTATTCGCTGGCGATTTCCACGCTGCACGGCAGGCCTGAGATGGCTTCGATCCAGTAACGCGCGGTCAGGCCAGCGTAGTAGCTGGTGCCGCAGGCCAGGATCTGCACGCCTTCGATGTCCTTGAACACCGCTTCGGCATTCTGGCCGAACAGGCTTGCCGGGAAACCACCGGCATCAATCGCCGCCTCGACGGTGTCGGCCAGCGCGCGCGGCTGCTCGTGGATTTCCTTCTGCATGAAGTGCCGATACGGGCCGAGCTCCAGGGACGCCAGCGATACATCCGACATGCGCTGTTCGCGCTGCGCCGGTGCATTGTTGGCATCGAAAACGCGCACGCCCTGGCGGGTCAGCTCAGCCGTGTCGCCCTCTTCCAGGAACATCACCCGGCGGGTGGCCTGCAGGATGGCCGATACGTCGGAGGCAACGAAATTCTCGCCATCTCCAAGGCCGATCAGCAGCGGGCAGCCCATGCGTGCCACCACCATGCGCTCGGGCTCGTTCTCACTGATCACCGCCAGCGCGTAGGCACCGGTCAATTCCCTGACCGTACGCTGCAGGGCGCTGAGAAGATCGTCTTGATCGGCCTTGAGGTGATGGTGGATCAGGTGGGCGATGACTTCGGTATCGGTCTGTGACTCGAACACGTAACCCAGCGCCAGCAGCTTCTCACGCTGCTCCTCGTGATTCTCGATGATGCCGTTATGCACCAGCGCCACACCCTGGCTGATATGCGGATGGGCATTGGACTCGGTGACGCCACCATGGGTAGCCCAGCGGGTGTGCCCGATGCCCATCGCCGAATGGAACTGCTCGGCGATGGCCGCGCCCTCCATTTCGGCAACACGACCGGTGCGACGCACGCGGCGGATGCGCTCGCCATCAAGCACAGCTATTCCAGAAGAATCGTAGCCGCGGTATTCCAGCCGCTTGAGTCCTTCAATCAGTACCGGAACCACATCGCGATCAGCGATCGCTCCCACAATGCCGCACATAGCCTATCCATTGGTGATTACGAACGGACATTCTAAGCCAGCTGGATCAGACAACCAGCGGACATGCCGGGACATCAACCGGCGGACACTGTCCGCGCGAGCGTCCGCGGACACCCGGACACTCACAACGATGAATATTTTCCAAACAAATTCAATTGCTTGGAGTTGGCACGCGACCTGCTTAATGGATAACAAACCCAGCAGCGAAGCCGACGATGATCCGCGACACCTCCGCCCAGGACCAGGTAAGTACCCAGCGCCCGCAACCCGTGTGGCGACGTTACATGTGGCCTGCAGCGATCACCGCGGTGGTGGTGGTCGGCATCGGCTACGTCGTCAGTAACTGGCTGGGCGCCAGCCGCTCCTTCGACGGTGACCGCCTGCGCATTGCCGAGGTCAAGCGCGGCGACCTGGTCCGCGACATCGCTGCCGACGGTCGCGTCATCGCCGCCAACAGCCCCGTGCTGTATGCCATCTCCGCCGGCACGGTGACCCTGAAGGTGGTTGCTGGTGACGTGGTCAAGCAGGGCCAGGAGCTGGCGGTGATCGACAGCCCGGAACTGCGCAGCAAGCTGGCGCAGGAACAGGCAACCCTGGCCGGCCTGGAGGCCGAAGCCAGCCGCGCCGCACTGGATGCCACCCTGGCCCGCGCCACCGGTGCCAAGCTGTCCGACCAGGCCGGCCTGGTGCGCACCGCTGCCCAGCGCGACCTGGAACGCTACCAGCGCGGCTTCGATGGCGGCGCGGTACCGCAGGTCGACCTGGCCAAGGCACAAGACGAACTGAAGAAAGCCCAGATCGAGCTGCAGCACGCCCAGCAGGACGCCAGCCTGCAGAGTCAGGGGGCGAGCCTGGACGCGCGCAACAAGCGCTTGATGGCGGATCGTCAGGAAGCGGTGGTGGCTGAAGTGAAGCGTCAGGTAGATGCGCTGACCCTGCGCGCGCCCTTCGATGGCCAGGTTGGCCAGGTGCAGGCGACCCAGCACACCCAGGTGGCCGCCAACGCCCCGATCCTGGGCGTGGTCGATCTGTCGCGCTTCGAGATCGAGATCAAGGTGCCGGAGAGCTTCGCCCGTGACCTGGCCATCGGCATGCCGGCACAGCTGACCAGCGGCTCCGGCCAGCCATTCCCGGGCGAGATCGCCGCGGTGTCGCCGGAAGTGGTCAACGGCGAAGTCGTCGCCCGCCTGCGCTTCTCCGACAAGCAGCCGCCGGGCCTGCGCCAGAGCCAGCGCATGAGCGCACGCATCCTGCTGGACACCCGCAACAACGTGCTCAAGGTCGAGCGCGGCCCGTTCGTCGAGCAGTCCGGTGGTCGCTATGCCTATGTCGTCAGCGGCGGCACCGCGGTGCGTCGTCCGATCCAGACCGGCGTCAGCAGCCTTGGCGAAGTCGAAATCGTCTCCGGCCTGCAGCCGGGCGAGAAGATCGTTGTCTCCGGTGCGGATCTGTTCGGTGACATCGAACGCGTGTCGATCAATTGATTCAAAGCCGGGACCCGGGAGCCGGGAGTCGGGAATCGAAGAAGCTGCAATCGACGGGGTTGTCGTGAGCCCTGCCGCCAACGCTGAAACGCTCCGCTCCCTGCCCCGGCCAACTGCACCCACGTTTCACCTTCCCGCAACCCGTTGCAAGCCCCGCCCAATCCACCACATTCCCCGTCGCTGAAAGGAATACCCATGCTTCATATGCAATCCGTCTCCAAGGTCTTCCGTACCGAGCAGGTCGAAACCCATGCGCTGCGTTCGCTGGACCTGCATGTGCGCGAAGGCGAATTCGTCGCGGTCACCGGCCCCTCGGGCTCGGGCAAGACCACCTTCCTCAACATCGCCGGCCTGCTGGAAACCTTCACCAGCGGCCAGTACCTGCTTGATGGCCAGGACGTCAGCCACCTCGGCGACGACGCCCGCTCGCGCCTGCGTAACCAGAAGATCGGCTTCATCTTCCAGGGCTTCAACCTGATCCCCGACCTCAACCTGTTCGACAACGTCGATGTGCCGCTGCGCTACCGCGGCATGCCCTCGGCCGAGCGCAAGCAGCGCATCGAGAAGGCATTGAGCGACGTCGGCCTGGGCTCGCGCATGAAGCACTATCCGGCTGAACTGTCCGGCGGCCAGCAGCAGCGCGCCGCTATCGCCCGCGCCCTGGCTGGCAGCCCGCGCCTGCTGCTGGCCGACGAACCGACCGGCAACCTGGATACGCAGATGGCACGTGGCGTCATGGAGCTGCTGGAAGAGATCAACAGCCAGGGCACCACCATCGTCATGGTCACCCATGATCCGGAACTGGCTGCACGCGCCCAGCGCAACGTGCACATCGTCGATGGCCAGGCCACCGACCTGATCCGCGAGCCGGTGCTGGCACACGCCGCCCGCATCGCCGCCGTTGCCGACAACCAGGGCTGATCCCGCGCATGTCGCTGTTCGCCTACCACCTCCGCCAAGGCCTGCGCAGCCTGCGCCGCACCCCCGTGCTGACCGCACTGATGGTGCTGTCGATTGCGATGGGCATTGGCGCGTCGATGACCACGCTGACGGTGAAGCACCTGCTCTCGGGCGATCCACTGCCCGGGCGCAGTGGGCAGATCTATTACCCGCAGGTGGATGCATCGGCGCGCGGCGAGCGGGCGCGGCGCGAGCCATTGGACATGCTCGACTACACCTCGGCGACGGACCTGTGGCGTGACGGTCCAGCCGATCGCAAGGCTTTGGTGGTGGACAGCCCCGTCAAGTTATCCGCGCCTGCTAGCCAAGGGCCGGCGATGATGACCACGTTGCTGTCCACCACCGCCGATTTCTTCCCGATGTTCCAGGTGCCGATGGCCTACGGTGCCGGCTGGTCGGCCGAGGATGACCAACGCCGCGCCCGCGTGGCGGTGATCTCCTCGGAGTTGAACCAGCGCCTGTTCGACGGCAAGGACAGCACCGGCAAGATGCTGCGCATCCGCGACAGCGAAGTGCGCATCATCGGCGTGCTCAAACCGTGGCGCCCTTCCCCGCTGTTCTACACCGTCGCTGGCGGCCGCTTCGCGCAGGGCGACACCGCCGACTACTACCGGCAGGTCGAAGACGTAATGGTGCCGTTCTTCACCGGCCTGCAGATCAACGCCGGCAACTTCCGCCAGTTCACCTGCAACAAGCTGCCCGAGAAACCCGGCTACCTGGAAAACACCGATTGCGTGTGGCTGCAGCTGTGGGTGCAGCTGGACAGTGCAGCAAAGGTTGCGGCCTACCAGCAACACCTGCAGGGCTATGTGCAGCAGCAAGAGCAGTTGGGCCGCATCAGCCAGCCCGAGCTGACGCGCCTGCGCAGCCTGATGGAGTGGATGGACTACAACGGCGTGGTGCCGCGTGACGTCAAGCTGCAGGCGTGGATGGCACTGGCCTTCCTGGTGATCTGCCTGTTCAACACCATCGGCCTGCTGCTGGCCAAGTTCCTGCGTCGCACCGGCGAGATCGGTGTGCTGCGCGCCCTCGGTGCAACCCGCGCGATGGTGTTCCAGCAGTGCCTGATCGAGGCGGCGCTGATCGGCGTTGGCGGTGCAGTGCTGGGGCTGCTGTTCACCCTGGCCGGCTTGTGGAGCATCCGCCAGCAACCACTGGCCTATGCCGACATGGTGCAGCTGGACATGACCATGCTTGGCCTCACGTTCGCCACCGCGGTGGCCACCACCGTCCTCGCTGGACTGCTGCCGGCGCTGCGCGCCGCCCGCATCGATCCGGCCCTGCAGATCAAGGCGCTGTAAGCGATGACCCTGGACATCAAACCCATCATCAGCACGTTGTCGCGGCACCGCATCGCCGCCAGCCTGATCGTGCTGGAAATCGCACTGGCCTGCGCCGTGCTGTGCAATGCCCTGTTCCTGGCCGCATCGCGGATGGAACTGATCGGCATGAACAGCGGCGTCGACGAGGCCTCCATCGCAACACTCAGCCTGCTCGACTGTGACTCGTGCAGCGAGGTCGACATCAACAGCCGCTGGTTGCAGCAGCTGCGCGGCCAGGCCGGCGTGCAGGCGGTAGGCGTCCTCAATGCCGTACCGTTCGGCCAGCGCGCCGGCACCGCCGGCGTCTCGCTGGATCCGGAAGGCAAGCACCATGGTGGCGTGCCGCATTTCTACACGATGGACGCAGGTGCCATCGATGCCTTGCAGTTGAAGCCGGTGCAGGGCCGCATGTTCAGCGACGCCGACTACCAGCCGGTGGAGAACTTCCTGCCGACGCACGCCCAGGTCTGGATCACCCAGGCCTTTGCCAAACACCTGTGGCCGGGCCAGGACCCACTGGGCAAGCAGCTGTGGATGGGCGACTACCAGCTCACCGTGGCCGGCGTGCTGGCGCACTTCTCGCGCCCGGACCCGGGCCGCAGCGAGAACGGCCTGGCCGGCATGGAGTGGTCGGTGATCGTGCCGGTCACCACCGATGCGCAGGCCGGCACCTATGTGATCCGCGCCAACCCGCGTGACCTGCAACGCATCGTCAGCGACGCCGTCGCCGCCGCGCCCAAGGTCACGCCGGAGGCAATCATCTCCGCCGACTACAGCAAGCCGCTGCAGGAACTGCGCGAGGTCTACTTCCAGCAGGACCGCAGCATGACCCGCCTGCTGCTGGGCATCTGCCTGGTGATGCTGCTGGTCACCGCGCTGGGCATCATCGGCCTGGCCAGCTTCTGGGTGCAGCAACGCACCAAGCAGATCGGCGTGCGCCGCGCACTGGGCGCGACCCGCCGCCAGATCATCAGCTACTTCCAGACCGAGAACCTGCTGCTGACCAGCGTCGGCATCGTGCTCGGCATGCTGCTGGCCTACACCGGCAACCAGCTGTTGATGCATTACTTCGAAATTCCCCGGCTGCCGCTGTATTACCTGCCGCTGGGTGCCGTACTGCTGTGCTTGCTGGGCCAGGCCGCCGTCATCGGCCCCGCCCTGCGCGCTGCTTCCATCCCGCCCATCGTCGCCACGCGCAGCGCCTGAGCTGCCAAGGATCGTCCATGTTCAGTTACTACTTCAAACTTGCGCTGCGCAGCTTCGGCCGCAACAAGATCCTGACCGCACTGATGGTGTTGGCCATCGCGCTCGGCATCGGTGCGGCGATGACCACCTTGACGGTGTTCAAGGTGCTCTCCGGCGACCCGATCCCGCACAAGAGCGATCGCCTGTTCTATGTGCAGCTGGATCCCTACACCAAGGAAGGCTACAAGCCGGGCGAAGAGCCCGAGATGCAGATGACGCGCTTCGACTCCGAAGAACTGCTGCGGCAGAAGAAGGCGCCGCGCCAGGCAATGATGACCGGCGGCGGCGGCATCGTCGATCCGCGCATCGACGCACTCAAGCCCTTCAGCATCAGCATGCGTTACACCTCGGCCGACTTCTTCCCGATGTTCGATACGCCGTTCGCGTTCGGCCAAGGCTGGAGCAGCGACGAGGACCAGGGCCGCAGCCGCGTCGCGGTGATCAGCGACACCCTCAATGACAAGTTGTTCAAAGGCGAAAACAGCGTCGGCAAGGAAGTGCTGGTCGAAGGCAATGCCATGCGCATCGTCGGTGTGCTCAAGGAGTGGAAGCCTGCTCCCAAGTTCTACGACCTGTACTCGGGCAAGTTCGACTCCGAGGAGGATGTCTACCTGCCCTTCAGCACCGCACTGGAACTCAAGCTGGGCCGCAATGGCAGCATGAACTGCTTCGGCCGCGAGCTGGTCAATGACGCCACCGCACTGAACGTGCCGTGCTCGTGGATCCAGTACTGGGTCGAGCTGAACTCGCCCGGCGATGCCAAGGACTTCAAGGCCTACCTGGACAACTACTCCGAGCAGCAGCGCGCTGCCGGCCGCTTCGAGCGCCCGGCCAACACCCGCCTGCGTGATGTCATGGACCTGATGGAATACCGCAACGCGGTGCCGGGCGACGTGCGCCTGCAGATGTGGCTGGCCTTCGGCTTCCTGCTGGTCTGCCTGGTCAATACCGTTGGCCTGCTGCTGGCAAAGTTCCTGCGTCGCAGCGGTGAGATCGGCGTGCGCCGTGCACTGGGCGCCAGCCGCGCCGAAATCTTCAAGCAGTGCCTGATCGAGGCCGGCACGATTGGCCTGGCCGGCGGCCTGCTCGGTCTGGTGTTCGCTCTGTTTGGCCTGTGGGCGGTACGCCAGCGGCCGGCCGAGTACGCCTCGCTCGCCCACCTGGATGGCTCGATGCTGCTGGTCACCTTCGCCCTGGCGGTGCTGGCCAGCATGCTCGCCGGCATCCTGCCTGCCTGGCGCGCCATGCAGGTAACCCCGGCATTGCAGCTCAAGAGCCAGTAACGCCATTACCCCCTCCCTTGCGCAACGCGCAGGGGAGCGCCGGGGAGGGGTGCTTTGGCAGTTGCTCTCGCCCTCGCCTCTCCCAACCAAACCCCATTCCCAGCTCCACGCTTCCCCGGAGAAACCTCATGGAAATCCGCCCCATCCTCTCCACGCTGTCGCGGCACAAGACAGCCGCCGCACTGATCGTGCTGGAGATCGCGCTGAGCTGCGCCATCATCTGCAACGCACTGTTCATCGTGTCGCAGCGCATCGACTCCATGCAGCTGGCAAGTGGCATCGATGACAACCACCTGATCGAAATCGGCCTGAGCGGCATTGGTGAGCAGGTTGATGCCGACGCCCGCACTGCCGAGGACATCGCCTCGCTGCGCGGCATCCCCGGCGTCGAGAGCGTGGCCATCGTCAACCAGCTGCCGTTCCAGGGCGGCTCCTGGAACACCTCGCTGGCAGCCACCGCGGAGCCCGAAGCGCAGTCGATCAATGGCGCCCAGTACATGGTCGGCGAGAACGCGCTCAAGACCCTGGGAGTCAAGCTGGTCGCCGGCCGCGATTTCAATGCCGATGAATACCAGAGCAGCGATGTACTGGAGAAGGTGGAAGACCTGGGCAAGCTGAAAGCACCGGCCATCCTCACCGAAGCCATGGCCAAGCAGTTCTTCCCGGACGGCAATGCGGTGGGCAAGACCCTGTACATGGCGAACATCCCGGTGACCGTGGTGGGCGTGGCGCAGACCCTGCTGCGGCCGAACATGCAGAACAACAACCGCACGTATTCGATCATCTTCCCGATCCGCATGAACTTCTCCAATGGCGGCCGCTACATCCTGCGCGTCACCGAGCAGGGACGCCGTGATGAGGTGTTGAAGCAGGCATTGGCGACGCTGGACAAGAACGATCCCAACCGCCTGGTCTGGACCAAGCAGACCGTTGAGGAGAAGCGTGCCAAGAACTTCGCCAATGACCGCGACATGATTGGCCTGCTGCTGATCGTCAGTGGCCTGTTGTTGCTGGTAACCGCGCTGGGCATCATCGGCCTGGCCAGCTTCTGGGTGCAGCAGCGCACCAAACAGATCGGCATCCGTCGTGCGCTGGGTGCCACCCGCGCGCAGATCCTGCGTTACTTCCAGACCGAGAACTTCCTGCTGGCCGGTATCGGCATCGTGGTTGGCATGTTGCTGGCCTACCTGCTCAACCAGTGGCTGATGGGTCGCTACGAGCTGCCGCGCCTGCCGCTGCTGTACCTGCCGGTGGGTGCGGTGCTGCTGTGGCTGCTGGGCCAGATCGCGGTGTTCGGCCCGGCCCGCAAGGCAGCATCGATTCCACCGGCGGTAGCCACACGCAGCACCTGATACGTCAGTTCAAGGAAGGAACATGTTCGGTTATTACCTGCAATTGGCGTGGCGCGGCTTCGGCCGCAACAAGGTGCTGACCACCTTGATGGTGCTGACCATCGCGGTCGGCATCGGCGCGACCATGACCACCCTTGGCCTGTACTTCGTCTTGTCGGGGGATCCGATTCCACGCAAGAGCCAGCAGCTGTTCTACCCGCAGCTGGAACCGCGCAGCCTGGGCAAGGACGCCACGCTGGAATCGGACCCGCTGGAGCAGATGACCCGCTATGACGCCGAAGAGTTGTTGCGGCAGAAGCGCGCTGACCGCCAGGCGGTGATGACGGCCGGCTCGGTGACGGTGATGCCCGCAGGCAACACCGCACAGCCGTTCCGGGCGATGGCGCGCTACACCTCGGCGGATTTTTTCCCGATGTTCGAGGTGCCACTGGCAGCAGGCAACGCATGGAGTGCCGCCGAGGATGACAGCCGTGCGCTGGTGGCGGTCATTGACCGCAAGCTGGCGCAGCGGCTGTACGGCAGCGAGGACGTGATCGGCAAGGAGCTACGCCTGCCACAGGGCGTGTTCCGCGTGGTTGGGTTGCTTGGCAACTGGAAGCCCACGCCGCGCTTCTACGACCTGACCAGCCAGCGTTATGGCGGCAACGAACAGGTGCTGCTGCCGTTCTCCACCTCGCGCACCCTGAGGCTCGATACCCAGGGCAACATGAACTGCTGGGGCAGCAGCGATGACGGCGAAGGCAACCGCGGCCTCACCGCACCCTGTGCCTGGCTGCAGTACTGGGTGGAGCTGGACACACCGGAGAAGGCACGCGATTACCTGAAATACCTGGCCGACTATTCCGATACCCAGCGTGCCAGCGGCCGCTTCGAACGCCCCACCAATGTGCGCCTGCATGATGTGATGGGTTGGCTGGACTTCAACCGCATCGTGCCCAACGACGTGCGCCTGCAGATGTGGCTGGCCTTCGGCTTCCTGCTGGTCTGCCTGATCAACACGGTCAGCCTGCTGCTGGCCAAGTTCCTGCGCCGCAGCGGCGAGATCGGCGTCCGCCGATCACTGGGCGCTTCACGCGCGGACATCTTCAAACAATGCCTGACCGAAGCCGGCTTCATCGGCCTGGCCGGCGGCGTACTGGGGCTGGGTTTTGCGGCAATCGGCCTGTGGCTGATCCGCCAGCAACCGGACGAGTACGCAAAGTTGGCGCAGATGGACCTCACCACCCTGTGGATGACCTTCGTGCTGGCAGTTGGCGTGAGTCTGGTCGCCGGACTGTTGCCGGCCTGGCGGGCCATGCAGATTCCTCCCGCACTTCAGCTCAAGAGCCAGTGACACGGTGGCGCTGAATCCACCGCGTCAGCAACGGCAGCCCTCGCCGCCACGGAGAACACCTTTGGACATCCGCCCCACCCTGTCGATGCTGTCCCGCCAGAAGATTGCCGCACTGCTGGTCGTGTTCGAGATCGCGATCAGCTGCGCCATCATCTGCAACGCGGTCTTCATCATCAGCAACCGCGTTGCACAGCTACAGCTGAAAAGCGGCGTGGCCGAGGACGAGCTGGTCTACCTGGCCACCAGCAGCCTGCTGCCGGACGTCAACTACGATGCGCTGCGCAAGCAGGACCTGGCCGCACTTGCCGCCGTCCCCGGCGTAAAGGCAGTCAGCAGCATCAACCAGATCCCGTATGGCAGCAACGTCTGGGGCTCGGGCATACGCCTGCAGCCGAACCAGACACGCCCGACGGTACATGCCACCAATTACATGGACGACGGCCAGTTGCTGCCGACCTTTGGGCTGCAACTGCGCGAGGGCCGCGGCTTCAAGCCCGACGAGTACCTGGAGAACAGCGCTTTTGCAGGTGGCGATGCCGATCCTGTCGTACCCAGCGTGCTGTTGAGCCATTCGCTGGCCAAGTCCCTGTTCCCGGATGGGAACGCGGTGGGCAGCAACATCTATGTCTGGGGCAGCAAGCCGACCCAGGTCGTGGGCGTGATCGATGACCTGCTGGCACCCGGCGAAGCTGGCGAGTTCAGCAGCCGCTTCGACAGCATGGTGTTCCCGGTCCGCGTCTCCAACGGTGCCTATGCGCTGCGTACCAGCCCCGAGCAGCGCGAGGCCGTGCTGAAGGCCGCCATCGCCGCGTTGAACAAGGCCGATCCCAACCGCATCATCGAGGAACAGGGCACCGTGTCGCGCATGCGTGACGCCTTCCAGCACCGTGATCGCTCGGTGATCTGGCTGTTGCTTGCGGTCTGCATCGCGCTGCTGGCGGTAACCGCCTTCGGCATCGTCGGCCTTGCCAGCTTCTGGGTGCAGCAACGCACGCGCCAGATCGGCATCCGCCGCGCCCTGGGTGCAACCCGCAAGCACATCCTGCGCAATTTCCAGCTCGAGAACCTGCTGCTGAGCAGTGCCGGCATCATCGTGGGGCTGATCCTGGCCTATGCGCTGAACATGTTCCTGATGAGCCGGTACGAACTGCCACGCCTGCCGCTGGTGTATCTGCCGGTGGCAGCGGTGCTGTTGCTGCTGCTGGGGCAGATCGCCGTGCTTGGGCCCGCGCGTCGCGCAGCGGCCGTGCCACCGGCGGTCGCCACCCGCGCTGCCTGATCCTCTTCCACTGTTTCCCGGAGTCGCCCGATGAAAACCAAGCTGACCTACCTGCTGCTGATGCTGTGCTCGCTGCCGATGGTCCCCGCGCACGCCGCTGACGCCGACCATGCCAGCCTGCACGACACCATCGCCGCACTCGACCGCGGCATGTTCGACAGCTTCAACCGCTGCAGCGATCCGGCCCAGTTCGAGAAGCATGCTGGCTATTTCGATGCGGCGGTCGAGTTCTACCACGACAATGGCGGTGTCACCTGGACCCGCGATGCCATGCTGGCGAGCACCCGCAAGCATGCCTGCGGCAACTACACCCGGCAGTTGCTGCCAGGCACGCTGCAGGTATTCCCGATCAAGGACTTCGGCGCCATTGAACAGGGCCAGCACCAATTCTGCGATCTGAAGGGCGAACACTGTGATGGCGTGGCCGACTTCGTCATCATCTGGCGCCTGCGCGATGGCCAATGGCAGGCCACCCGAGTATTGAGTTATGCACACCGCGCAGCAGCCGGAGAGCCAGCGCGATGAACTACACGCTGGAAACCGGACTGCGTGGTTGCATCCGCCACCCAAGGACGATGGCACTGGTCGTACTCACACTTGCCTTGGGCCTGGCCTCGGTGATGACCATGCTGACGCTGTTGTCGGTATTGGCCGCCGACCCGCTGCCCGGCATCAGCCAGAACCTGCACCTGGCTTGGGCAGACTCGCGCGAGGTGGCAAAAAGTGGTGAAAGCGACAGCTACGGTGACGGTTCGCCAGTGCCGCCGCTGTGGAAGCTGGCCGACGTACAGGCAATGCGCCAGCTACGCCCGGATGTCCCGCAAGTGGCCTTGCTCACTGCCCCGCTGACCGTCAGCAACACCGACAACACGCTCAGCAAGAACGTTTCGACCAGCCTCGCCATCGGCCCGATGCTGCAGGTATTCGGCGTGCCGCTGCGCTACGGGCGCTCCTGGACTGCGGAAGAAGAGGCCGCGCGCACGCCGGTAGTGATCATCAGCCGCGCACTCAGCCAACACCTGCTGGGGCGCGAAGACGGCACCGGCTCCGAGATCCGTGTGGGCAAGCACAACTTCCGCGTCATCGGCATCAGTGAGCGTTGGGCGCCACGCCCCCGCCCGCATTTCCTGCCTTCAAACAATGCCGGTTGGGACGGCGATGGCGATGAGCTGTTCGCACCCGCCGAGGCGGTGCTGGCGTCAAGCGCAGAGATCACCAGCACCCGCATCTGCGATGGCAACGGCTTCGGCGGCTTCCGCTTCGATCAGATCGATACCCAGCAATGCCGCTGGCTGGTGCTGTGGGCGGAATTGAAGGATGCACAGCAGCGCGACAACTACGCACAAAGCCTGCAGAGCTTTGCTGCCGATCGTCATGCCGCTGGCATCTTCGTGCGCGCACCCAACACCCGCCTGCAGTCGATGGCGCAGTGGTTGCACACCAATCGCGTGGTGCCGGACAGCGTGCGCTTGAACCTGTGGCTTGCAGCGGGCTTGTTGGTGTTGTGCCTGGTCAATGTTGCCGGCCTGCTGGCAGCGCGCTTCCTGCGCCGTGCCGGTGAGCACGGCGTGCGCCGGGTGCTGGGTGCGCCGCGCGGCGCCATCATCGCCGCCTGTCTGGTCGAGTCCACCCTGGCAGGCTTGCTGGGCGGATTGATGGCGTTGCCGCTGACGCTGGGCGGCCTGTGGCTGATGCGGCAACAAGGTGAAGCCTACTCATCACTGGCCCGGCTCAGCCCTGCGCTGTTTGCGGGCCTGCTGTTGATGGCGGTTGTGACTGGCGTGGTCGTTGGACTGCTACCCGCCATCCGTGCCGCGCGTCAGGAACCCGCGTTGCAGGTCAAAACCCTATGAACAAGGCCAAGGCATGAATCCCCTGCTCTCCTCCATGCGCCGCCAGCCGCTGATGCCGTGGTTGATCGTGCTGCAGATCACCGTGGCCTGCGCCATCCTCTGCAATACCCTGTTCCTCCTCGCACAACAGGCCGGGCCGTTGTTGATCGACGACGGCATCGCCGACAAGGAGGTCATCGTCATCGACCAGATCGTGCGCCCGGATGGCAACTGGACCGCCGCACAAGCCAGCGCTGGTGCCGATGCACTGGCAGCGATTCCCGGCGTGAAGCGTGCCACCGCCGTGGTCGGCGCACCGATGCGCGAGACCTTGACCATGGTCTACGACCTGAAGTCAGCCAACGGCCCCACAGTGCAGGCCAGCGGCTTCATTGGAACCAAGCTGATCGACACGCTTGGCCTGCAGCTCAGCCGTGGCCGCGACTTCCTCGCCGACGAATACGCCGACCTGCAGCTCGGCGATGACGCCAACACCGCCAGCACGCCCATCATCATCACCGAGGCTCTGGGCCGGACTTTGTTCGATGGCAATCCGGTCGGGCAGGCGCTCACCTCTGGCGATGGCAGCAGCCACTATGTAGTCGTCGGTGTTGTCGCCCACCTGCTGCGCTACCAGCTCAGCGAGTTGGACGACGGCAAGGCCGAGTACGCCATCCTGTTGCCGCGACGCCCAGCGGGCCTGCCACTGCTGAGCTTCGTGGTACGCGCCGAGGCCGATCAGCGCGATGCGGTGATCAAGGCCGCGCCTGGCGTACTGCAGACGGTCTATGCCGGACAGATGGCAAAGAGCTTCAACCCGGTCGTGTCCAGTTACGAGCAGTTGCGCAGCAACGGCATGCGCAACCGCCGCGCAGCGGTATGGCTGCTGCTCACGGTCAACGCGGTTGTCGCCACCATCACCCTGATCGGCATCGCCAGCCTCAGCGGCTACTGGATACAGCAGCGCACCCGCCAGATCGGCATCCGCCGCGCCCTCGGTGCCACCCGCAGCCAGGTGATGCGCCACTTCCTCGCCGAGAACCTGCTGCTGACCGTCGGTGGGCTGCTGATCGGCTTGCTGCTGGCGTTGCTGATCAACCAGTGGTTGATGCAGCATTACGAGCTGCCACGGCTGCCATGGGCCTATCTGCTGGTTGCCGGCGGCTTGATGCTGTTGCTTGGGCAAGTAGCGGTTGCGGCACCGGCGCGGCGTGCCGCACGGTTACCACCTGCCAGCGCGACCCGCAGCGTGTAATGTGCTGACTTCAGCGTCCGCGCTGCGTCCCCTTATCTTCTTCTGCGACAACTGATGCCACAGATCCTGATCATCGACGACAACACCGCCGTGGCCACCGCGCTGGACGTGCTGTTCTCCCTGCACGACATCGACACGCGCCACGCCACCTCGCCCGAGCAGGGCCTGGCGATGCTGGCCGAACATGAATTCGATCTGGTCCTGCAGGACATGAACTTCACCGCCGACACCACCTCCGGCGAAGAAGGCCAGGATCTGTTCCGGCGCATCCGCCAGGCGCATCCGGACCTGCCGGTGATCCTGCTGACCGCCTGGACGCACCTGGACAGCGCGGTGGAGCTGGTCAAGGCCGGTGCCTCCGACTACCTGGCCAAGCCCTGGGATGACGGCCGCCTGCTGACCACGGTCAACAACCTGCTGGAACTGGCCGAGGCGCGGCGCGAGCTGGCCCGCCGTCGCGCCCGCGAGCAGCGCCAGCAACAGGCCCTGCACGATCGCTACGACCTGCGTGGGCTGGTGTTCGCCGACCCGTCCAGCGAGCGCATCATCGCCCTCGCCTGCCAGGTCGCGCGCTCGGAACTGCCGGTGCTGATCACCGGCCCCAACGGTGCCGGCAAGGAAAAGATCGCCGAGATCATCCAGGCCAATTCGGCGCACAAGAAAGGTCCTTTCGTCGCGCTGAACTGCGGCGCCATTCCCTCCGAACTGATCGAAGCCGAACTGTTCGGTACCGAGGCCGGCGCCTATACCGGTGCCAACAAGGCCCGCGAGGGCAAGTTCGAGGCAGCCGATGGCGGCACCTTGTTCCTGGACGAAATCGGCAACCTGTCGCTGACCGGACAGATGAAACTGCTGCGCGTACTGGAAACCGGGCGCTTCGAGCGGCTGGGCTCCAACCGCGAGCGGCAGGTGAAGGTGCGCGTTGTCAGCGCCACCAATGCCGACCTGCCGGCGATGATCCGTGCGGGCAGCTTCCGCGAAGACCTGTATTACCGGCTCAATACCGTCGAGCTCAGCCTGCCGCCGCTCGCCGAACGGCGCGAGGACATCCTGCCGCTGGCGCAATACTTCCTTGCCGATGGCAAACCGCTGTCGGCACCGGCCTTGCAGGCGCTGCAGCGCCACAACTGGCCGGGCAACGTACGCGAACTGCGCAATGTGATCCAGCGCGCCGCCCTGCTCGCACAGGGCCCGCGTATCGAAGTCGCCGACCTGAACCTGCCACGCGCGCCTGCACGCCCCACCGCACCGGCAGACGAGCCCGATCGCGAACACATTGTCAGCGCCCTGGAACGCGCTGGTGGCGTCATCGCCCAGGCCGCCGCCGAGCTGGGTTTGAGCCGGCAGGCACTGTACCGCCGCATGGACCGCCACGGCATTCCGCGCGAATGAGCAGCCATCAGTGAAAACGCGCTCCTTCACCTTCACCCTGTTCCTGCGCCTGCTGCCGGTGCTGGCACTTGCTGCGGCCCTGCCTTGGTTCCTGGCCTACTGGATGGACCGCGGCTGGGTGGTGGTATGCGTTTCCACCGTGTTCCTGCTGGCTGCGATGTGGTGGGCGTTGAGCCGCGCCACCGCACCGATCCGTTCGCTGCTGCGAGCACTGGCCGGCACCACCAGCAGTTACCGCGACGGCGAGTTCAATTTCGGCGTGCATTGGCGCGGCCACGATGAGTTCGCACAGCTGGTGCAGGCGCACGCCGAATTGGGCGATGTACTGCGCGAACAGCGGCAATCGCTGGTGCAGCGCGAGCTGCTGCTCGACACCATGGTGCAGAACACGCCGGTGGCGATGCTGCTGTTGACCGATGGTGGCGATGGCGTACAGCGCGTGACCTTCTCCAACACTGCGGCACGCAAGCTGCTGCATGGTGGCTGGAAGCTTGAAGGTCAGCGCATGCACGAGTTGCTGGAGAACATGCCGATCGAGCTGCGCAATGCCATTGCCCGCGGCGGCGACAGTCTGTTCGCGGTGCGTGATCCGGATGCGGCCGAAGACGATGATGACGACGAGCAGATCTACCACCTGTCGCGTCGTGCCTTCCATTTGAATGGCCGCCCGCATGAGTTGTTGCTGCTGCGCCTGCTCACCGCCGAGTTGCGCCGCCAGGAAGTGCAGACCTGGAAGAAGGTGATCCGCGTGATCAGCCACGAGCTCAATAACTCCCTGGCACCGATTGCCTCATTGGCGCATTCCGGCGCCGAGCTGGTGCGACGTGGCCGCCATGATCGCCTTGAAGATATCTTCGGCACGGTGGAAGAACGCGCCCGTCACCTGGAAGGTTTCATCCGCGGCTACGCACGCTTCGCCAAGCTGCCGCAGCCACAGCTGCAGACCGTAGCCTGGAGCCAGTTCCTGCATGGCCTGCAGCAGCAGATCAGCTTCCGCATGGCGCCGATGGTCGACGAGCAGTACAGCCGCCTGGATCAATCGCAGTTTTCGCAGGCCCTGCTGAACCTGCTGAAGAATGCGCACGAAGCCGGTGCTGACAATGGCGCGCCGGATGACTCGGTGGAAGTGCGCATCGCGCGACTGCCCAACTGGCTGCGCATCGAGGTATTGGATCGCGGCACCGGCATGAACGAAGCGGTACTGCAGAATGCCTTGATGCCGTTCTATTCAACCAAGCGCAATGGCACCGGGCTTGGCCTGGCCTTGACCCGCGAGATCATCGAGGCACATGGCGGTCGCATCTCCCTGCAGAACCGCAAGGACGGCGGCCTGTGCGTGGCGATCCTGCTACCGCATGACTAAGCGAATGTTGTTGCGGTTGTGGGAGCGGCGTAAGCCGCGAAGCTGACACCACATCAGCGCCCGCACCACCGGTTATCTGAAACTATCCTGGCTTCGCGGCTTACGCCGCTGCTACAAATCGGTGGGGTCACGGGGAAAGTCTTGCCGAGCATGGCTCGGCACTACGCCCCCTCCCTTTTGCGCGGCAAAGGGGAGGGTTGGGGAGGGGTTGGCTTTACCGCCGTTGATGTTGCACCGGCTTCGCGGCTCATGCCGCTCCCACAAGAAGCGGTTTGCGGCTACGGCAAGATTCGCAGCATCGCCAACCGCAACTCCATTGGAAAGCCAGCTGCTGCCTCGGCCGCCATTACTTCGCGCATATCTGCACTCCAGTCCTGCGACGGCCATTCACTGAAGCCCTCGCTGGCATAGAAGGGTGCATTCCAGGCCACATCGCTCAAGGTGGTGAGCACCGCCCGGTGATATCCGGACGCCCTCGCCTGCTGCAACGCGTGCCGCAGCAAGGCACGGCCCAGGCCTTTGCGGCCGTGCGCCGGAGCTACATCCATCTGCTGGATGTGGAAATCCTCATCGAGCGCACCTGCCATCAGGTAGCCGGCCAGCTCCTGCTCGCTGGCAACCACCCACAGCATTCCACGCTGCCAGGCCAGTTCGAACAACGCGGGCTCGGTTGGACTCACTGCAAATACCTTCGCAACAGGATGTCCACGCAGGCGTTCACCCGCCTGCGCTTCTATCCGCGGCAGCAGCGCGAGCTCATCGCGCTGCGCCAACCTGGGCTCAGGACTTTTTGACAGGACGCGTCCAGCCTTCAATCGTCTGCTGGCGTGTGCGCGCCACAGTCAATTGCCCCGCCGGCGCGTTGCGGGTGATCACCGAACCGGCACCAATGGTGGCGCCGTCCTCGAGCGTCAGCGGCGCCACCAGCGAGCTGTTGGAGCCGACAAACACCTTGTCACCAATCGTGGTCTGGAACTTGTTCACGCCATCATAGTTGCAGGTGATGGTGCCGGCGCCAATGTTGGTGCCGCTGCCAATCACCGCATCACCGAGATAGGTGAGGTGATTGGCCTTGCTGCCCTTGCCCAGCGTGGTCTTCTTGGTTTCCACGAAATTGCCCACGTGCACGCCATCGGCCAACACCGTGCCCGGGCGCAGGCGTGCGAACGGTCCAATCTGGGCCGCGCCTTCGCTGATCACGCCTTCCAGATCGCAGTGCGGACGCACTTCGGTGCCAGCACCGAGCTTGACGTCCTTGAGCCGCACGAAGGCACCGATGCTGACGCCATCGCCCAGCTCGACCTCGCCTTCCAGAATGACGTTGGCATCGATCTGCACATCGCGACCGACCTTGACCGTACCGCGCTGGTCAAAGCGCGACGGATCCAGCAGGCGCGCACCCTGTTCGCACAGTGCCTTGGCTGCACGCAGCTGCCAGGCCCGTTCCAGCTGTGCCAGTTGCCAGGGATCGTTCGCACCCTCGGCTTCCTGCGCATCGGCAACCAGCACCAGTTCAGCCGGCGCATATTCATCGGCAGCCGAGGCAAACACGTCGGTCAAGTAGTACTCGCCCTGCGCGTTGCTGTTCGACAGACCCGACAGCCAGCGGCGCAGCGCGGTGGATTCGGCGGTGATGATGCCGGTGTTCACCGTGCGGATGCGCTTCTGTTCGTCGCTGGCGTCCTTCTGCTCGACGATGGCCGCGACCTTGCCTTCGGCATCACGGACGACGCGGCCGTAGCCGCTGGGGTCATCCAGCTCAGCCACCAATACCGCCAGACGCGGGCCGTTGTGCAACAGTGCACCCAGGGTCTGCGCGCGCATCAGTGGCACATCGCCGTACAGCACCAGTACCTGCGCGGTGTCTGGTACATCGGGCATCGCCTGCTGCACGGCATGCCCGGTGCCCAGCTGCTGGCTCTGTTCGGCCCACAGCAGGTCCTGCTGATCGGCAAACGCGGCACGCACAGCCTCTCCACCATGACCGTAAACCACGTGGATGCCAGCCGGCTGCAGTTCGCGCGCAGTGGCAATCACGTGGGCCAACATCGGTTGCCCGGCGATAGGCTGCAGCACCTTGGGCAACAGCGATTTCATGCGTTTGCCGGCGCCGGCGGCGAGAATGATGACGTGCAGCGGCTGGGTCATGCTTACAGCTTCCTTCGAGGTTCTCTGGATTCTAAGCGCAAGGGGGTAGCATTGCAGGCTATTCGCCGGAGCCCGCTACATCCATGAGTCTATTCCGCCAAGGCACCCAGTTCATCATCATCGGCCTGGCACAGCTGGCGTTGGACTGGGGGGTATTTGTTGCCGTGACGGCTCTTGGCATACCCGTCGCACCCAGCAACCTGCTTGGGCGGATCAGTGGCGCGTTGCTTGGCTTCTGGCTCAACGGCCGCTACACGTTTGCCACCCAAGGCGAACAGCGTCATGGCTGGAAACGCTTTGCGCGCTTCTGGGTGCTTTGGCTGCTGATGACCGTGATCAGTACCGGACTGATCGACTGGGTCGCGCAATCGCTTGGCCTGCAGTATGCGTGGCTGGCCAAGCCCGTGGTCGAGCTGGGGCTGGCGGTGGTGAGCTTCTTCGCGCTACGCCATGTGGTCTATCGCTGAACAGGCTTTTGTAGTGCCGAGCCATGCTCGGCATAGGCGCTCTTCTGTAGTGCCGAGCCATGCTCGGCAGAGGCTTTACCGGCAATGCCCCTTGCCGAGCGTGGCTCGGCGCTACAGGTTGGCTTTACTGGTAGAGCCTCTGCCGAGCATGGCTCGGCACTACAAAAGCATGCGCAAAAAAAACGCCGGCGTTGGCCGGCGTTTTTCTTGATGCTGCTGCAATCCTCAGTGCTTGAGGTTGCGGCGCAGGCGCTCCAGGGCTTGCAGCTGGGCGGTGACTTCGGCCAGCTTCTGCTGAGCCTCGGCCAGTTCCATGGCTTCGCCACGGTGTGCCAGCACGCGCTCTGCTTCTTCCTTGGCCTTGCGCACCGATGCTTCATCGATGTCGCTGGCGCGGATGGCAGTGTCGGCCAGCACGGTAACGACCTGCGGCTGTACTTCCAGGATGCCGCCGGAAATGGCGAAATCCAGTTGCTCGCCTGCAGCGGTGGTGACCACGACCTTACCCGGCTTCAGACGGGTGATCAGCGGTGCGTGCTTGGGCGCGATGCCCAGCTCGCCCAGCTCACCGGTGGCCACGACCAGGGTCGCTTCGCCGCTGAAGATCTGCTGCTCGGCACTGACGATGTCGCAACGGATGGTGCTCATGGATCTCTCTTCGCCTGGTTGGGTGGGCCTGCGCCCACCGCAGGTTGCCGCGTGGGCGGAGCGTGCTCCGCCCTACGTGGTTATTAGGCCTTCTCAGCCATCTTCTTGGCCTTCTCGACCGCTTCTTCGATGCCGCCGACCATGTAGAACGCCTGCTCCGGCAGGTGGTCGTATTCGCCATCGACGATGGCCTTGAAGCCACGGATGGTGTCCTTCAGCGGCACGTACTTGCCCGGCGAGCCGGTGAACACTTCGGCCACGTGGAACGGCTGGCTGAAGAAGCGCTCGATCTTACGGGCGCGCGACACGGCTTCCTTGTCTTCCTGGGACAGTTCGTCCATGCCCAGGATGGCAATGATGTCCTTCAGTTCCTTGTACTTCTGCAGGGTCTGCTGGACGCGCTGTGCGGTGTCGTAGTGCTCGGTACCGATGACCTGCGGGTCCATCTGGCGCGAGGTCGAGTCCAGCGGATCCACGGCCGGGTAGATACCCAGCGAGGCGATCGAACGCGACAAGGTCACGGTCGAATCCAAGTGGGCGAACGTGGTGGCCGGCGACGGATCGGTCAAGTCATCGGCGGGCACGTACACGGCCTGGATCGAGGTGATCGAGCCGGACTTGGTCGAGGTGATGCGCTCCTGCAGGACGCCCATTTCCTCGGCCAGGGTCGGCTGGTAACCCACGGCCGACGGCATACGGCCCAGCAGTGCCGACACTTCGGTACCGGCCAGGGTGTAGCGGTAGATGTTGTCGACGAACAGCAGCACGTCCTTGCCCTTGCCACTGGCGTCCTTCTCATCACGGAAGTACTCCGCCATGGTCAGGCCGGTCAGTGCAACGCGCAGACGGTTGCCCGGCGGCTCGTTCATCTGGCCGTACACCATCGCCACCTTGTCGAGGACGTTGGAGTCCTTCATTTCGTGGTAGAAGTCGTTGCCCTCACGGGTACGCTCACCCACGCCGGCGAACACGGACAGACCGCTGTGCGCCTTGGCGATGTTGTTGATCAGCTCCATCATGTTGACGGTCTTGCCGACGCCGGCGCCGCCGAACAGGCCGACCTTGCCGCCCTTGGCGAACGGGCACATCAGATCGATGACCTTGATGCCGGTTTCCAGCAGCTCGGTCGAGGAAGACTGGTCTTCATACGACGGGGCCGAACGGTGGATTTCCCAGCTGTCCGACGCCTGCACCGGGCCGGCTTCGTCGATCGGGCGACCCAGCACGTCCATGATGCGGCCCAGGGTGCCAGCGCCGACCGGCACCGAGATGGCGCGGTTGGTGTTGGTGGCAACCAGGCCACGCTTCAGGCCGTCGGTCGAGCCCAGCGCAATCGCGCGGACGATACCGTCACCCAGCTGCTGCTGTACTTCCAGCGTGATTTCGGTGTTGTCGACCTTCAGCGCGTCGTACACCTTCGGCACGTCGGTGCGCGGGAATTCGACGTCGACGACCGCGCCGATGATCTGAACGATCTTGCCCTGACTCATTGCTGCATCCTCTAAATGTGTGCTGTTGACTGCGCGCGTTAGACCGCTGCCGCGCCGCTGACGATTTCGGAGATTTCCTGGGTGATCGCTGCCTGGCGGGCCTTGTTGTAGACCAGCTGCAGGGTTCCGATCATCTTGTTCGCGTTGTCGCTTGCCGCCTTCATCGCCACCATGCGAGCTGCGTGCTCGGAGGCAACATTCTCCAGCACCGCCTGATACACCAACGATTCGATGTAGCGGGTGATCACGTGCTCAAGCACGGTTGCCGCGTCAGGCTCGTACAGGTAATCCCAGTCGTGCGAAGCCACCTGCTTTTCGGCGGCCGGCAACGGCAGCAGCTGGTCGAAGCTGGCCTTCTGCGTCATCGTGTTGATGAAGCGGTTGTAGACCAGGTAGACGCGGTCAACCTTGCCTTCGGTGAAGGCATCCAGCATGACCTTGATCACGCCGATCAGCGTTTCCAGCTTGGGCTGGTCGCCGATGTTGGCCACCGAGGCGGCCATGTTGACGTTGACGCGACGGAAGAACGCGCCGGCCTTCTGGCCAACGGTCACCACGTCGATCTCGGCGCCCTTGTCCTGCCAGTCGCGCATTTCCGCGACCGTCTTGCGGAACAGGTTGTTGTTCAGGCCGCCGGCCAGACCGCGATCGGAGGAGATCACGATGTAACCCACGCGCTTGACCTGCTCACGCTCGACCAGGAACGGGTGCTGGAAATCGGTGCTGGCCTGGGCCAGGTGACCGATCACCTGCTTCATCGCCTGCGCGTACGGACGCGAGGTCTTCATCCGATCCTGCGCCTTGCGGATCTTGGAGGCCGAGACCATTTCGAGCGCGCGCGTCACCTTGCGGGTGTTCTGCACGCTCTTGATCTTGGTTTTGATTTCGCGTCCGCTTGCCATCTCTTATTCCCGTAGAGCGGGGCTATGCCCCGCTTTATCAGTGTGAAGCGGAGCAAGGCTCCGCTCTACATACGCTCTTACCAGGTGCCGGTGCTCTTGAAATCGGCGATGCCCTTCTTGAAGGCAGCTTCGATATCGTCGTTCCAGGCGCCGGTGCTGTTGATCTTGGCGGTCAACTCACCTGCGGTGTTGGCGAAGTGGGCGTGCAGGCCGGCTTCGAACGAGAGCAGCTTGTTGACCGGCACGTCGTCGAGGAAGCCTTCGTTGACGGCGTAGATCGACAGCGCCTGGTCGGCGATCGACATCGGTGCGTACTGCTTCTGCTTCATCAGCTCGGTGACGCGCTGGCCGCGCTCCAGCTGCTTGCGGGTGGCTTCGTCAAGGTCGGAAGCGAACTGCGCGAACGCAGCCAGCTCACGGTACTGGGCCAGCGAGATACGAATACCGCCGGACAGCTTCTTGATGATCTTGGTCTGGGCCGAACCACCGACGCGCGACACCGAGATACCGGCGTTGACGGCCGGACGGATACCGGCGTTGAACAGGTCGGTTTCCAGGAAGATCTGGCCGTCGGTGATCGAGATAACGTTGGTCGGAACGAACGCGGAAACGTCGCCAGCCTGGGTTTCGATGATCGGCAGTGCGGTCAGCGAACCGGTCTTGCCGGTGACGGCGCCGTTGGTGAACTTCTCGACATACTCTTCCGACACGCGAGCTGCGCGCTCGAGCAGGCGGGAGTGCAGGTAGAACACGTCACCGGGGTAGGCTTCGCGGCCCGGCGGGCGCTTCAGCAGCAGCGAGATCTGGCGGTAGGCAACAGCCTGCTTGGACAGATCGTCGTACACGATCAGGGCGTCTTCGCCGCGGTCCATGAAGTACTCACCCATGGTGCAGCCAGCGTAGGCGCTGATGTACTGCATCGCAGCCGATTCGGAAGCGGTGGCAGCCACGACCACGGTGTGGGCCAGGGCGCCGTTCTCTTCCAGCTTGCGCACGATGTTGGCAACGGTCGAGGCCTTCTGGCCGATCGCTACGTACACGCACTTGATGCCGGTGCCCTTCTGGTTGATCACGGCGTCGATCGCCATGGCCGTCTTACCGGTCTGGCGGTCACCGATGATCAGCTCGCGCTGGCCACGGCCGATCGGGATCATCGAGTCGACCGACTTGTAACCGGTCTGTACCGGCTGGTCGACCGACTTGCGCCAGATCACGCCCGGAGCAACGCGCTCCACCGGAGCGGTCAGCGCGGTGCCCAGCGGACCCTTGCCGTCGATCGGCTCACCCAGCGCGTTGACAACGCGGCCGAGCATTTCCGGGCCAACCGGCACTTCCAGGATGCGGCCGGTGGTCTTGGCCACGTCGCCTTCGCGCAGGTTCTGGTAGTCGCCCAGGACCACGGCGCCGACCGAGTCGCGCTCCAGGTTCAGTGCCAGGGCAAAGGTGTTGTTCGGCAGTTCGATCATTTCGCCCTGCATCACGTCGGCCAGACCGAAGATGCGCACGATGCCGTCGGACACGCTGGTGACGGTGCCTTCGTTGCGCGATTCCGCGGACAGGGCGACCTTCTCGATGCGGGTCTTGATCAGTTCGCTGATTTCAGAGGGGTTGAGCGTGGTAGCCATCGTCAAGTCCTAGTGCCGGCTTGTGGCCGGACGGTAATGTGAATTCAGTGTGCGAGCGCGGTCTGCAGGCGTGACAGCTTGCCCTTGAGCGAGCCATCGATGACCACGTCGCCGGCATCGATCACGGCGCCGCCGATCAGCGAAGCGTCCACCGCGGTCGATACCTCGACGTCGCGGCCGAAGCGCTTGCGCAGCGCAGCCTTGATCTTTTCCAGCTCGTCGCCCGACAGCTCGGCTGCCGAGGTCACGGTGGCCTTGACCACGTGTTCGGCTTCAGCGCGCAGCTGCTCGAACAGACCGGAGATTTCCGGCAGCTGCTGCAGGCGGCGGCCTTCGGCCAGCAGGGACAGGAAGCGACCGTAGGTCTCGCTGGTCGCGTCCGGAGTCAGCAGGGCGACGGCATCGCCGCGGCTCAGCTGCGGATTCGACAGCAAGGCCGACACGCGCGGATCGGCTGCAACGCGGGCGGAGAACGCAAGCGCGTCCGACCACGGCGCGAACTTGCCTTCGTCACGCGCAATCGCAAACGCGGCGCGGGCGTACGGGCGGGCAAGCGTGAGGGCCTGGCTCATCGATCAGATCTCCGCAGCCAGCTCGTCGAGCAGCGCCTTGTGGGCGTTGGCATCGATTTCGCGCTTGAGCAGCTTTTCGGCGCCGGTCACGGCCAGGGCAGACACCTGCTTGCGCAGATCTTCACGGGCACGGTTGGCGGCAGCGTCGATTTCAGCCTGGGCCAGGTCTTTCTGGCGGGTGGCTTCGGCGATGGCTTCGTTCTTGGCGGCTTCAACGATCTGGTTCGCACGGGCATGCGCCTGGTCGATGATCTCGTTGGCCTTGCCACGGGCTTCTTTCAGTGCCTCGTTGACCTTTACTTCCGCCTGCGCCAGGTCTTTCTGGCTGCGGTCTGCAGCGGCCAAGCCCTCAGCGATCTTCTGCTGGCGCTCTTCAATGGCCTTCAACAACGGCGGCCAGATCTTGGTCGCGATGATCCAGATCAGCAACGCAAAGGCCAAGGCCTGTGCAAAGAGGGTGAGATTGATATTCATGATTAGCTCGATCGCTGGTGTCGGGGGTGGCTGCGCCGCCGTGGCGGCGCAACCGAACCTTCATCCGAAGTCGGGTGCCGACAGGCACCCGACCGTCTCACTGCAGCTGGATCAGCCTGCCAGCTTGGCGGCTTCGGCCAGCAGGGCAGCAGCCAGCGGGTTTGCGAAGGCCAGCAGCAGGCCAACGGCGACCGAGATGATGAACGCGGCGTCGATCAGGCCGGCGGTGATGAACATGCGGACCTGCAGGACCGGGATCAGTTCCGGCTGGCGAGCGGCCGACTCCAGGAACTTACCAGCCATGATGGCCAGACCGAGGCCAGCGCCCAGTGCGGCCAGGCCGATCATGATGCCGACGGCAAGGGCGGTGGAGCTCTGAACTTGGGCGAGGTTGGTCAGGACGGCGAAGTACATGGTTATCTCCAGGAACTTTAAGTAGCTAAGGGTGATGAAACGGATGAAGGTTGAAACTGGGTGAAGCTTGTAACTTTAGTGACTGTCTTCCGACAGGCTCAAGTACACGATGGTCAACATCATGAAGATGAAGGCCTGCAGCGGGATCACCAGCAGGTGGAACAGCATCCAGCCAAAGCCGAACACGCCACCAGCAACGGCACCGAACACGCCGGCACCGCCCAGCACCCAGATCAGCAGGAAAACGATTTCGCCGCCGAACATGTTGCCGAACAGTCGCATCGCCAGGGAGATCGGCTTGCTCAGCCACTCGACGATGTTGAGGATCAGGTTGAACGGCATCATCCACTTGCCGAACGGAGCCGTCAGGAATTCCTTGACGAAACCGCCGATGCCCTTGGACTTCAGCGCGAAGAAGATCATCAGGATGAACACGCTGATCGACATGCCCAGGGTGGCATTGACGTCGGCGGTCGGCACCGGCTTCCAGTAGTGGATGCCTGCCAGCTCCAGCGGCTTGGCGATGAAATCGGCCGGGATCATCTTGATGAGGTTCATCAACAGGATCCAGAAGAAGATGGTGATCGCGATGGGCGTGATCAGCTTGCTCTTGCCGTGGTAGGTGTCCTTGGCCTGGCGGTCAACGAACTCCAGGCAGATTTCAACGAACGCCTGCCACTTGCCCGGCACACCGGCCGTGGCCTTGCGGGTTGCCATCCAGAAGGCGAACACCATCAGCAGGCCCATCAGGACCGCGGTGACGATGGTATCGACGTGGATCATCCAGAAACCACCGCCCTCACCGACCGGAGCGGTCAGATTCTGCAGGTGATGCTGGATGTACGTGGTAGGAGTTAGAGCCTCGCCCGCCATGTGTCCGGAACCTTTATGAGTGAATCAACGTCTGGCCAGAGCCAGAACCTGGAACATCAGCGCCACTGGAATTGCCGCCAGCAGCGCCAAAGGAGGAAGTCGCCACCAGAAAAAAGCCATTCCCAGTACGGCAACAATCAGCACAATTTTCAGCACGAACCCCAGGAACAGGCGGATCATTGCTGAACCAGCGGCCTGAACGCCGCCACCGAGCCCTACCCACGCGGCCAGCGCCGTCCCTGCTACCACCGCCAGGCCCGATACAAGGGCGCCCAGCGCATGCTTTGGCCCCACGAAGAGGAAGGCCAGAGCCAGGACCACCACTGCGGCCAGCGGGTATACCGCGGCGCGCAACATCAGTCGCCGACCCGCGTCAACGGAGTTCAGCACGTCAAAGTGTCCTGCTTCAGGTAAAGGGAAGAGCCGAATCGCGCAAAGGCGTCTCGTCGAGCCGCGAAAGTATAACAGCGGGACAATTTGCGAGACAACCGGCATTTGTCCCCATTTGACTATGCAAGTGGCCGCAATATCACGTTTTTTCCCCCGCTGCCCAAGCAACGGCCCAGGTCTCGGGACAATAAATATTGCGTCGCAACACGGGAACTTCCCACTGCCCCGCCGGTCAGACAGCTGCAGTCGGCAATCCGCTACCTCGTCGGGTGGGTGCGCGGACTCGGGTGAGGTGGTGCCGCACGCCCTCGGCGGCACCACCTCACCGCAATTGATCCGCGTCTACACATTGCCTGCACGCTGCGCTCACCGTTCTCTACATCGAATCGGCGATGGTCAGTTGCTCCAAAGCAACAAGCAGGCAACGGCATGCGCAATCCCCGCTTCATTCTCGCACTTGCTCCGTGCGCACTCTCACTCGCTCTGGTCCACGCGCAGGCCGCGCACGCCGCTGAAGGCGATCCGCGCTTCACCCTGCGGCTGGGCGCGATGAACATCGATACCGACAACACCATCCGCGGCAGCACCACTGTTGCCGGCCAGGACGTGGATCTGTCGGAGGACTTCAGCCTGGGCGGCAAGGAATGGGAGCCACGCATCGACGGCCTGTTCCGCATCAGCGACCGCCAGCGCCTGATCTTCGATTACTTCAAGTACGACAAGGACCGGCGCGAGACACTGGACGAAGGCATCAGCTGGGGTGACACCACGGTACCCGCAGGCAGCTTCGTGAAGGGCGAGTTGAAGTACCAGGTCGCAACGTTGGTCTACGACTACTCGGTCGTCGATGGTGATCGTTTCGATTTCGGCCTGCAGCTCGGCGCCGAATACGCAAAGATCAGCGCCGATGCTTACGCCGATGTAGGCGATGTCTACCAGGGCCGCTTCCTCAACGAGAAAGCCGATGGCATCGCGCCGGTGGTTGGCGCACGCCTGACCTTCACCCCCTCGGAGAACTGGCTGATCAACCTGCAGGGCCAGTACCTCAACACACGCTGGGGCAACTTCGATGACTACGAAGGCGACCTGAGCCGCGCCAATGCGATCGTGCAGTACAACGTCAACAAGAACTTCGGCATCTTCGTCGGCTATGACTGGTTCAAGCTGGACGTGGACCAGAAAGGCAGCGACGGCGTGATCGGTTTGAAGCAGGAATTCAAGGGTCCGGTTGCCGGCGTGAGCCTGTCGTTCTGACGCGCCACCTGTAGTGGGGGGGGGGGGGGGGGGGGGGGGGGGGGGGGGGGGCGCGGGGCGGGGGGGGGGGGGGGGGGCGGGGCGGGCGGAACCCAGGCAA
>NZ_JBSPUF010000019.1:62163-82981 GCF_056861425.1 Stenotrophomonas sp. 21LCFQ19
CACCTGTAGTGCCGAGCCATGCTCGGCAGAGGCTATACCGGGAACGCTTCTGCCGAGCATGGCTCGGCACTACAAATGAAGCACCACCGGCAACGCCCCAGCCGAGCATGGCTCGGCTCTACAAATGAAGCGTCGCTGCGCTCTATACATCGCGCACAAATGAAAAGGGCCGCTACGCGGCCCTTTTCAATCTGCGATTACTTCTTCTTCGGGATGTACAGATCGGTGATGGTGCCGTCGTAGATCTCCGAGGCCATCGCCACCGACTCGCTCAGGGTCGGGTGTGCGTGGATGGTGTGGCCGATGTCTTCGGCCTCCGCACCCATTTCGATAGCCAGGCCAATCTCGGCCAGCAATTCACCGGCATGCACGCCGACGATGGCACCACCGATCACGCGGTGGGTTTCCTCGTCGAAGATCAGCTTGGTGAAGCCTTCGGTGCGACCAATGCCAATTGCGCGACCGCTGGCCGCCCACGGGAACTTGGCCACGCCCACCTTCAAGCCCTTGGCCTTGGCCTCGGTCTCGGTGACGCCGACCCAGGCGATCTCCGGGTTGGTGTAGGCCACCGACGGAATCACCCGTGCCACCCACTCCTTCTTCTCGCCGAAGGCAACTTCAGCCGCCAGCTTGCCTTCGTGCGTGGCCTTGTGCGCCAGCATCGGGTTACCGACGATGTCGCCGATGGCGAAGATGTGCGGCACATTGGTGCGCATCTGCCGGTCAACCGGAATGAAGCCACGATCGGTGACTTCGACGCCAGCCTTGTCGGCATCGATCTTCTTGCCGTTGGCCGAGCGGCCGACGGCAACCAGCACGCGATCAAACGTGCCGCTTTCCATCGCCGGCTTCTCGCCTTCGGTGGCGGCGTCGAAGGTCACGGTGATGCCCTTGGCATCGGCGCTGACGCCGGACGCCTTGGTCTTCAGATGGACCTCGATGCCCTGCTTCTTCAAACGATCAGCCAGTGGCTTGACCAGGTCCTTGTCGGCGCCCGGCATCAGCTGGTCCATGAACTCGACCACGGTCACCTTGGAACCCAGGGCGCTGTACACGGTGGCCATTTCCAGACCGATGATGCCGCCACCCACAACCAGCAGCGAACCCGGCACTTCAGCCAGTTCCAGTGCGTCGGTGGAGTCCATCACGCGCTTGTCTTCCCACGGGAAGTTCGGCAGCTTCACCGCCTGCGAACCGGCGGCGATGATGCACTGCTCGAAGCGCAGCAGCTGGGTCTTGCCGTCGTCGCCAACGATTTCCAGCTCATTGGCCGAGATGAACTTGGCCAGGCCATGCACGGTGCGGATCTTGCGCTGCTTGGCCATGCCAGCCAGGCCCTTGGTCAGCTGACCGACGACCTTTTCCTTGTAGCCGCGCAGCTTGTCCAGGCTGATCTTCGGCGCGCCGTATTCGATGCCCAGTTCGTCGGCATGCGCGGCGTGGTCGATGATCTCAGCGGCGTGCAGCAGCGCCTTGGACGGGATGCAGCCGACGTTGAGGCAGACGCCGCCAAGGCTGGCGTAACGCTCGATCAACACGGTATCCATGCCCAGGTCGGCAGCACGGAAGGCAGCGGTATAGCCGCCCGGGCCTGCGCCCAGCACCACGATGCGGCACTCGATGTCGGCGGTGCGGCCGCTGGACGGCAGTGCCTTGGCGGCGACCGCCGGGTCCGGCGCGCGGTGCGACGGGGTCACCGGCGGCTTGCTGCCCGGGGCCGCCTTGGCGGCAGCAGGTGCGGCGCCGGCAGAGCCTTCCAGCACCACCACCACGTCGCCGACCGACAGCTTGTCGTCCAGCTTGACCTTGATTTCCTTGACCACGCCATCGGCCGACGAAGGCACTTCCAGCGTGGCCTTGTCCGATTCCAGCGTGACCAGGCCCTGGTCCTTCTTCACCGTGTCGCCGACGGCGACCAGGATCTCGATCACCGGCACGTTCTGGTAGTCACCGATGTCCGGCACCTTGACCTCGACCGGGCCGGATGCGGCTGGCGCAGCAGCGGCAACCGGCGCGCTGACGGCAGCCGGAGCGGCTGCAGCAGCGGGCTGCGCAGCCGGCGCAGGTGCGGCGGCAGGTGCCGGAGCTGCGACCGGGGCAGCGCCCTCGCCTTCAGCTTCCAGGATCACCACCACATCGCCCTCGGACAGCTTGTCGTCGAGCTTGACCTTGATTTCCTTGACCACACCCGCAGCCGAGGACGGCACTTCCAGCGTGGCCTTGTCCGACTCCAGCGTGACCAGACCCTGGTCTTTCTTCACCGTGTCGCCCACGGCCACCAGAATCTCGATCACCGGCACGTCGTTGTAGTCACCAATGTCCGGAACCTTGATTTCAATCGTCGCCATTGTTTTCTCCTGTGGGCTCAGCCGGCTTCGCCGACGAACCGGTCATGCATCTTGTCGAGCGCGCGTTCGATGTTGGCGTAACGCTTCTCGTATTTTTTGTCTTTGCTATGGGCCAGCTCGATCAGCAGCGCCGCCTGTTCCTGCAGCGCTTCAAGCTGGCCGCACGCCGGCCGCTGACCGCTGTAACGCTCGCCGTTGACGGTGAAGGACAGCACCTCGCCATCGGTGACCGGCGCCCGCGCCGCCACTTCGGACGACGCCAGGGCCCTGCCCCAGACCTCGACCAGACGCTGCGCCAGTGCATCGGGCAACGGCGCCTGGGCGAACTCGGGCTCCTGGTCCAGCTGCAGGTTGACGCCACCGCGACCGCCGGTGGTGTTCCAGCTGTAGATGCGCTTGTCGGCCGAGCCGGACAGCACCATCCACTGCCCGTTGGCGGCATCGCGGCGCAGCAGCACCTGTGATTCCACCCCACGTGCTGGCAGCACCAGCAGGGACAGGCCGTCTTCGGCCTGGCCACCCAGCAGACTGGTCGCCGCCTGGCCGTAGTTGCCTACCGCCGGCGGCCAACCCTCACCGACCACCGGCAGGCACTGGCTGGCGGCCAGTGCCGGGCCCGTCAGGGCAGCCAGCACCAGCGTCAGCAGGGCGCGTCGCGGCGCCACTGGCATCACAGCAGCACGCGCCGCATGTCGGCCAGCACCTGCGACAGGTAGGTGGTGAAACGGGCCGCCAGGGCGCCGTCGATGACGCGGTGGTCGTAGCTCAGCGACAGCGGCAGCATCAGCTTCGGGGCGAATTCCTTGCCGTTCCAGACCGGCTGGATGGACGACTTGGAGACGCCGAGGATGGCCACTTCCGGCGCATTCACGATCGGGGTGAAGGCGGTGCCGCCAATGCCACCCAGCGAGCTGATCGAGAAGCAGCCGCCGCTCATGTCGGCCGGGCCGAGCTTGCCGTCACGCGCCTTCTTGGCCAGTTCGCCGGTTTCCTGGGCGATCTGCACCACGCCCTTCTTGTCGACGTCACGGATCACCGGCACGACCAGGCCGTTCGGCGTATCGGCGGCAAAGCCGATGTTGAAGTACTTCTTCAGGGTCAGGTTCTCGCCGCTGGCGTCCAGCGAGGCGTTGAACTCGGGGAACTGCTTGAGCGCGGCGGCGCTGGCCTTGATCAGGAAGGCGAGCATGGTCAGCTTGATGCCGGCCTTCTCGTTTTCCTTGTTCAGGGCCACGCGCAGGCCTTCCAGGTCGGTGATGTCAGCCTGCTCGAACTGGGTGACGTGCGGGATCATCGCCCAGTTGCGGGCCAGGTTGGCGCCGGAGATCTTCTTGATGCGCGACAGCTGCACCACTTCGGTCTCGCCGAACTTGCTGAAGTCGACCTTCGGCCACGGCAGCAGGTTCAGGCCGCCGCCGGCAGCAGCCGGAGCACCGGCGCTGGCAGCAACGCCGCCGGACAGCGCGCCCTTGACGAACTTCTGCACGTCGCCCTTGGTGATGCGGCCGCCCTTCTCCGTACCCTTGACCTGCTGCAGGTCCACGCCCAGTTCACGGGCGAACACGCGCACGGCCGGGCTGGCATACGGCACATTGGCCGGCAGCACGCCTTCGGCGTTGAACTGCACCGGCGGGGTGGCCGGCTTGCTGGTGGTGACCACGTCTTCCTGGGCGATTTCGCGCTGGGCCAGCTTGTCGGCGACCGGGGCAACCGCCACCGGCTCGACCTTCGTGCCGGTCTCGACAGCGGCTTCGACCTTGGCCGGGGCTGCCGGAGCGGCAGCGGCGGCAGGCTTGGCGGCCTCTTCGCTGACTTCGATCAGGGCCACGACCTTGCCCTCGGACAGGCCGTCGCCAACCTTGACCTTCAGTTCCTTGACCACACCGGCGTAGGCCGACGGCACTTCCATCGTCGCCTTGTCCGATTCCAGCGTGACCAGGCCCTGGTCCTTCTTGACCGTATCGCCAACCGCGACCAGCACTTCGATCACCGGAATGTCGCTGTAGTCACCGATATCGGGGACAAGTGCTTCCTTGATTTCGGCCATGAACTACTCCAGCAACAAATGAGGGAATCCCCTATTGTGGCGTTAGCGGGCCGCAGCGCCAACCGCTACAAGCGAATTCGCCTGCGTATGTCCCCGGACAAGGGCACGCCACGCGCGCCGTGACGGCCGGAATTTCGGCTCAATGCCCTGCTTTGCGACGTGTCGGCTGTCTTGCCTGTCCTAGCCGGCCAAACCGTTGGTTGCAGGCGATACCACCGCATTCGGCGCATTCAACCACGGTTGCAGCGCCTGCCACTGCCCAGTCAGGCGCTGCAGCGACCACGCCGCATTGGCTGGACTGGTCGATGGCAGGGCCAGCACCGGTAGCGCGGCCGCCAAAGGCGGCAAAGCCGGTGCGATCCATCGCTGGAACGCAGTGTGTGCCGCAGCGCCATTACAGGCGATTGCCCGCAGCTGCGGCAGGTCGGCCAACAGCTCCGCAATGCGATTGGGCACTTCGCTGCCACGGACGATGGCTGTATCCAGGCTGCCGGCGCGCTGGCACTGCCCGATCACATCCCACAAGCCGACACCGGCCTGCTGCAGGCAGTGCAATCGTTGTGCATACGCAAGCTGCGCGTCGAAGCCGCACAGCGCCGCCATCACCGGCCAGAAGCGATTGCGCGGATGCGCGTAATAACGTGCTTCGTGCAGCGATACCGCGCCCGGCATCGAGCCCAGCACCAATACACGACACGATGCGCTCACCTGCGCGGGCAAACCCTGCAATACATCAGCACTCATCACATGCTCCACAAGATCGTGAACGGAATTTTTCTGCGAAACATCGTGCGCATGGGATCTCCCCGATTTTTCGCTGAACGCAAAGGCACTGAAAAATCCCCGCGTTTAGAGCGATTCATCTTGCCATCGTTAGGGTGACCTCGCCCCGCAACGAGGGCCTTGATAACAACGTAGTCCCGATCGCAACACGAGGAGTTACTCATGCGTTCCATCAAAATTCTCAGCCTTGCCACCCTCGGCGCACTTGCGCTGTCTTCCACCGCCTTCGCACAGGATGGCAATGGCGACACCGCATCCGGCAAGCATTTTGCCGTGGTTGGTGGCATCAGCCTGCTGCAGCCGAAGAACGATCCGATCGGCGGCGTTGGCAAGGTCGATGGCGGCCCGGCACCGACGATCAGCGCCAGCTACTACTTCAACGACAACTTCGCCGTTGAGCTGTGGGGCGCCGCTGACAAGTTCGATCACCGCGTGCGCACCGACGGTGGCGCCAAGGTCGGCAGCGTCGAGCAGCAGCCGCTTGCACTGAGCGCGCAGTACCACTTCGGCCAGGCGGACAACGTGTTCCGTCCGTTCGTCGGCCTGGGTTACTACGAGTCGAACTTCAGCAACGAGAAGATCGACGGCCTGAGCAGCACCGGCAACCACGTTGGTGTGGATACCGCCAAGGGCGCGATCGGCACCGTCGGCGTTGACATGAACATCAACTCGACCTGGTTTGCCCGCGCCGATGCGCGCTACATGCACGCTCGTCCTGACCTGCGCGTCGCCGGCCAGAACGCCGGCGAGCTGAAGCTGGATCCGTGGACCGTTGGCTTCGGCCTGGGTGCACGCTTCTAAGCGACAACGTTCCTGGCAACACCGTTGTAGATGCACTGCAGTGCTTGCAAATGAAACACGGGCCGTTCGCGGCCCGTGTTTTTTTGTGGAACGTCGCTGATCAATACCAAGGCAGAAGCAGGAGCTCCCCCTCCCCGGCCCTCCCCGGCCCCTTCGGGGCAAGGGAGGGAGTGATCATGGGCTGCCGTCATCACTCCATTGCAGCGCCAGGTAGTCGAAGTTGTGCTGCAGCCGCGGCTTGACCACGTCGAAGAACGGCGACACATCGAAGTCGCGCGGCGTGTACAGGCTGTAGTTGCGGATGTGCAGGATCTCCTGCGACTGCTCGGCGCCGCCCACCTGCGCCAGCACCGTCTCGATCTCCGGCAGGATCGGGTAGCGGATCGATTCGAAGGCCTGCGCCAGCAGGGTTGAACAGATCGCCTTGGTTGGCTCGCCACTGCCCAATGCAATCAGGCGACGGCGCATATGCCCCGGTACCGGCGGCTGCCGGATCAGGAATCGCGCCAGATCGAAGACATTCTTCAGGTCATAGCTATAGCCCAGGCGTGCGCGCATGAAGCCGACCAGTTGATCCACCACTGCCGGTGACAGGCCTTGCGGACGGCAGATACGGGTGTGCTGGTTGGCGAATTCGGTCAACGGAATGCGGCGCACACCCTGCTCCACATCGACGTCGATCAGCATCGGCTGCGCTTTGCCGCCTTCGAGCAGCGGTTCCTCGCCGATATACAGCGCCGCATGCGACCAGGTGGATTGGCTCAGGTACTTGATGGCGGTGGAGAAGCGGCTATTGCCCTCCACCAGCAGCACATCGCCACGGCGCAGCGTGCGTAGCAGCATTGCGGGGTCGCTGGTCGACGGCCGCATCTGGTTGGCGCGTGGCTGCGCCAGGAAATGCGCCAAGCGGCGCCCGAAGAACTGCAGCACACCCATCAAGCGTCTCCGTATCTGCTTGCATCAGACTAGCCGGGACAGCCTCCGCCTGCCATCGGATACAGGCTCAGCGCGGACTACGATCAAACTGCCGATAGCGTTGATGGTGACGAACCCGGCGCCGCAGCAGCCAGGCGTACATGCCTGCATAACCGAGCAGCAGCGCCGCCATCGCCAGCAAGCCGGCATGGCTGAGCCAGCCCGAGGCCGGCCACGGTACGCCGTTCACCGACGCCTGCCAGCCCTGTACCACGCCGGCGACCACACGCACGACGATCATCCCGGTCAACGCCAGCACCAGCCAGGTATTGGGCTTGTAATGCAGCGCCTCCGGATCGGGCTCGAAGCGGGTCAGGTAGTGGCCGAGCACGCCGACCAACAGACCGGCCAGCCAACCAAGTGCCGCGTAGGACCAGGCACCAGCCCACCAGAACCCGGCGATGCCGACGAACACCGCGAACAGACCGGTGGATACCAATGTCGCCCAGAAATTGAAGGTGATCAGCCAGAGCCGCGCCTGTCGGCGCGCGCCACCACTGCGAACGCGCTGCCACAGTGACAGCGGCATCAGCAGCAACATGATCGCGACGAACACCAGTATCGCCAGCGGCACAGCGAGAAGCACAGGCATGGGGATTGATCCGGGGATATTGGCCCAGAGATTACGCCATGCCAGATACCGGTAGTGCCGAGCCATGCTCGGCAGAGGCTTTACCAAGGTCCCAAACCTGTAGGAGCGGCGTAAGCCGCGAAGCAAGCGCACTTTCGGATCGCAATGTCGCGAGCTCCGGTGGCGATATCAGCTTCGCGGCTTACGCCGCTCCTACATGGGTTATCGGGAGAGCCCCTGCCGAGCATGGCTCGGCACTACATTGGCTCTGCCTGCCGAGCATGGCTCGGGACTACAGTGCGAACCCGACCCAGCAGTGCGGCTCAGAACGCCGGCAGTACCGCGCCCTTGTACTTCTGCTCGATGAAGGCCTTCACTTCCGGGCTGGTCAGGGCCTTGGCCAGCTTCTGCACGCGGGCGTCGTCCTTGTTGTCCGGGCGCGCGACCAGGAAGTTCACGTACGGCGAATCGCTGCTCTCGATCGCCAGTGCGTCCTTGGTCGGATTCAGGCCGGCGTCCAGCGCGTAGTTGGTGTTGATCAGGGCCAGGTCGACCTGATCGAGCACGCGCGGCAGCATCGCCGAGTCCAGCTCGCGGAACTTGAGCTGCTTCGGGTTCTCGGTGATGTCACGCTGGGTGGACAGCGCGTTGCTCGGGTCCTTGAGCTTGATGACGCCCGCAGTGTCCAGCAGGATCAGCGCGCGGCTGTTGTTGCTGGGGTCATTCGGGATCACCACGTCGGCACCGTTGGGCAGTTCGGCCAGCGACTTGAAACGACGCGAATAGGCACCGAACGGTTCGATGTGCACGCCGGTGACGGTGACCAGATCCGTCTTGCGGTCCAGGTTGTAGGCCTTGAGGTAAGGCTCGGTCTGGAAGTAATTGGCGTCCACCTGCTTCTGCACCAGCTGGTCGTTGGGCTGCACGTAATCGTTGAACACACGCACGTCGAGCTTGACGCCTTCTTTTTCCAGCAGCGGCTTGACCACTTCCAGTATCTCGGCGTGCGGCACGGCGGTGGCAGCGACCACCAGCTTGGACTCATCGGCGGCAGGCTTGCCGCAGGCCGACAGGGCCAGCACGGCGGCAATCAGGGGAAAGGTGAACAGCTTTTTCATCGGTAACAGATCCCGTGGGGAAGGATGGTGTGGACATACGCTAACAGGCCGGCACGCTGCGTGCCGGCCTGCGGTCATTCCATTACTTGCGGCTGTAATGCGTAACCAGACGGTCGCCGAGCATCTGCAGCAGCTGCACCAGCACCAGCAGCAAGACTACGGTAACCAGGGCCACGTCGGTGTGCGAACGCTGGTAGCCGTCACGGAAGGCCAGGTCGCCCAGACCGCCGGAGCCGATCGCACCGCCCATCGCGGTGAAACCGATCAAGGCGATGGTGGTGACGGTGGCGCCGGCAATCAGGCCCGGCCGCGCTTCCGGCAGCAGCACCTTGAAGACCAGCTGTCTGGTGGTCGCGCCCATCGCCTGGCTGGCTTCGATCACGCCACGGTCGACTTCACGCAGCGCCGTTTCAACCAGACGCGCGTAGAACGGCGCAGCACCAACGACCAACGGCAGGATGGCGCCACGCACGCCCAACGATGTGCCCATCAGGCCCAAGGTCACTGGAATCAGCACGATCATCAGGATGATGAAGGGCACCGAGCGCAGCAGGTTCACCAACAAGGCGGTGATGCCGTAAACCACCGGCTTGCGGTGCAGCTGCGGCGAGCCGGTCAGGAACAGCAGCACGCCCAGCGGCAAACCAATCGCCAACGTCAGCGGCAACGAGCCGGCCAGCATCAGCAAGGTGTCGATGGTGGCCTGGCCGATATCGGCCCACTTGCCCGCGTCCAGATGGCGGAAGAAGCCTTCGGCGGCAGTTGCAATGATCATCGGCGCAGCTCCTCGACATGCACACCGGCGGCGACGAAGGCCGCCTGCGCGGCATTCTGGTCACCGCCAACCAAGGCTACGGTCAGCTGGCCGTAGGGCGTGTCCTTGATGCGGTCGATGCGGCCGGTAAGGATGTTGTAGTCCACCCCGGTATCACGGGCGATGCGCCCCAACAGGGGTTCGTAAGTGCCCTCGCCAAGGAAGGTCAGGCGCACGATGCGGCCACCGACGGCAGCGAAATCACGCAGCTGCTCGCCTTCGTCCACATGTTCGGACTCGGACACGAAACGGCGGGTGGTCGTGTGCCTGGGATGCAGGAACACCTCGGAAACCGGGCCCATCTCCACCATGTGGCCGGCATCGAGGACCGCAACACGGTCACAGACGCGGCGGATCACATCCATTTCGTGGGTGATCAGCACGATGGTCAGGCCAAGCTCGCGGTTGATCTTGCCCAGCAGCGCCAGCACCGAGGCGGTGGTCTGCGGGTCCAGCGCGCTGGTGGCCTCGTCGCACAGCAGGATCTGCGGGCGGGTGGCCAGCGCGCGGGCAATGCCGACACGCTGCTTCTGCCCGCCGGACAGCTGCGAAGGGTATTTGGCCGCATGCTCTTCCAGCCCGACCATGCGCAGCAGCTCGGCCACGCGCGCGTCGATCTCGGCCTTGGGCGTGCCGGCCAGTTCCAGCGGAAAGGCCACGTTGGCGGCCACGGTACGTGCCGACAGCAGGTTGAAGTGCTGGAAGATCATGCCGATGCGCCGGCGCAGCGTGCGCAGACCGTCCGCGTCCAGCGCGGTCGCGTCCTGGCCATCGATCAGCACCCGCCCGCCACTGGGTTCTTCCAAGCGGTTGATCAGGCGGATCAGGGTCGATTTACCGGCACCGGAGTGGCCAATGATGCCGAACACTTCGCCGGCCTGGATCTTCAGGTCGAGCGGATGCAGCGCGGTGATCGCGCGGCCGTCGACGGCATAAGCTTTCTGCAGGTGCTGGAACTCGATCACTGCCAGGGCAACCGGTGGGCATGAGAAGGGGGCGTGCAGCCTAGCAGCGCCGGGCCATCGGCGCGCGTGCCGCAAACCGGAATCTTATTCCTTTTGGTTCTAAGTGAAACCGATCGGGGCTATGGTAGTGCTGTTTGTGGGAGCGGCGTGAGCCGCGAAGCAGATAAACCACCAGATCGCGGTAATGGCTGTTCATCCTGCATCGCCAGATTCGCGGCTGACGCCGCTTGAGTCTGCTGGTAAAGCCCCTGCCGAGCATGGCTCGGCACTACCGCCCTCTCCCTTTGGCGAAGCCAAGGGGAGGACTGGGGAGGGGTTGGCTTTCAGGGATGATCAATCTGATCTGGCCGCTGCGCCCGCTGCACCCGTTCACGGTGCAGCAGGTACAGGCCACTGGCGACGATGATGCCCGCGCCGATCCAGGTCCAACGGTCAGGCAGCTTCTGCCAGAGCAGCACGTCCCAGCCGATCACCCAGACCAGGCCGGTGTATTCCAGCGGTGCGATCATCGAGGCCTGCCCCAGCTGGAACGCGCGGGTCAGCGCGATCTGGCCCAGCGCCCCCGCCAGGCCCATGCCGGCAATCAGCGCGGCGTGCTTCCACTGCAGCGGCTGCCACTGCGGCCAAGCCAGCAAACCGGCGCCGATCGCCATGATCAACAGAAACCAGACCACCATCGATTGCGGCGTATCCGTACGCGTCAACAGGCTGACCGTCACTGCAGCAATCGCATAGGCGGTCGCCGCCAGCAGCACCATCAGGCCCGGGAACGAGATGAAACCATCCACGCCCGGCCGCAGCACCACCAGCACGCCGATCAGGCCGATGCCGATGGCGACCCAACGGCGCGGCCCCACATGCTCACCCAGCAAGGGCACCGACAGTGCAGCCACCAGCAAGGGCGCGACGAAGTAGATCGTGTAGGCGGTCGACAGCGACAAGGTCCGCAGCGCATAGACGAAGCAACCGATCATCACCATGCCGAGCACGCCACGCAGCAGATGCAGGCCCCAACGCACCGGGATGATCGAGCGCGGACCGGCGGTGGCAAGCACCCATACAAGGACGAACGGCAACGAGGCGGCACCACGCAGCATGGTGACCTGCAAGGTCGGATAACTGCTGGACAGCATCTTCATGCCAGCGTCCATGCAGGAGAAGAAAGCGACGGCGGCCAGCATCCAGACGATGGCACGCACGGGGGATTTGGTAGGCGACATGGCCCCATTATCCGCTGCCAAGGCCCGGCTTGCCGACTGCCGGCAGTAATGGGCGATGGTATGTTCTGGCCATTCCCAGCCAGGGCCCGACCATGCGCAAACCACTGAAGCATCCAGCTGCCACGCCTGCCCTGCTGCGTTTTGCCCCGTTGCTGCTCGCTGCGTCGCCCTGGATTGCCACTGCCGCGCAGCCGCCCAGCGCTGAAGCGCTGGCACAGCTGGATGGCTTTGCACTGGGGCTGCAGGCCGCCGGGCAGTTCTCGGGGACGGTGTTGATCGCCAGCGACGATGACGTGGTATTCGAGAAAGCCTACGGCGCGCGCGATGAGCAGCAGGAAACACCGCTGCAGGTGAGTGACCGCTTCAACCTGGCCTCGGCCGGCAAGATGTTCACCAGCGTGGCGATCCTGCAGCAGATCGCCGCCGGTCGCCTCAGCCTGGACAGCAAGGTCGGTGAGGTGCTCAAGGACTACCCCAACCGCCAGTTCGCCAATGAGGTCAGCGTGCGCCAGCTGCTGACACATAGCGCCGGTGCGGGGGATATCGATGAATTGTTTGGCGCCGAACACAGTGCTGATCGCGCGCGCCTGCACAGCCTGGAGGACATGGTCGCGCTGCATGCCGGGCGTGCACCGGAGTTCGCGCCTGGCAGCGCGCAGAAATACGGCAACTTTGGCTACCTGGTATTGGGGCGGATGCTGGAAGTCCTCTCCGGGCAGGACTTCGAGAGCTACATCCGCCAGCACGTGCTGCAACCGGCCGGCATGCAGGATACCGACTTCGTGGCCTGCGACGACCCCGCCGCCGATCTGGCACGGGCCTACGTGGAGGTGGATGGCAAGCGCGTGCGCAACTGCGCCACCCAACCCAGGCGCGGCTTGCCCGCCGGCGGCGAAGTGGGCAGCGCGCGTGACATGTTCCGCTTCGTGCAGGCCCTGAATGCCGGCAAGCTGCTGCCAGCAGCACTGTTTGAACAAGCCACCCAGACCCAGCGCGAGTTCATGGGACTGGGCTTTTTTGCCACCGGCTACGGCAAGGACGTGCCGGCCCGCGACTTCCGCTGGGGCCATGGTGGCAGCACGGACGGTGTCTGCACCGACGTGCGCCATTACCCGGCAACCGGCGAGACGGTGATCGTGCTGTCCAACAAGGATGCGCCGGCCTGTTTCGCGGTTTCCGGCCTGCTGCATGCGCAATGGAAGCAGCCTTGAACGAAAAACCTGGCAAAGGCGGCCAGCAAGCGCGCGCCTGCGCAGGTTCCTAACGAATATTTCCCAAGCACCATGCAAGGATGCGCGCCGATGAACCCCCGCACCACACTATTGCTGGCAGTCTCACTGAGCCTGGCCACCCTCGCCGCCCCGGCATTCGCGCAACCGGCCTGCAGTCCGCGTTACCCGCCGCCGACCACGATTGCCGCCATGTTCGACATGGCCGCGGTCACCGCCGATACGCTCGATGCAATGCCCGACGTGGATGTAGCCATTGCCGCGCGCGGCGGTCAGGACCTGAGCAAGTACGGGCTGCGCCACAGCCATCTGGCCTTCCTGGTCCGCAACGACAGCGGCAGTTGGGACGTGGTGCACCTGCTCAACCGCTGCAAGAGCGACAGCTCGGACCTGTACCGCGAAGGTCTGGTCAACCTGGTCGGCGAAAGCTCGATCACCACCGACCTGCGGGTTGGCATTCCCACGCCGGAAGTCCGCGCCGCACTGAAGACATTGCTCGCCGGTACCGCGCCACGGGCACGTGCGCTGCATGAGCCGCGCTACAGCATGCTGGCCTATCCCGGCAGCAGCGAGTACCAGAACTCCAACCAATGGATACTGGAAGTCGCCGCAGCGGCAATGGCGCAGGCCGCAGGCGATGCGCCCCTCGCTGACCGAGACAGCGCCTTGGCCTGGCTCAAGCAGAAAGGCTATACGCCATCACGCATGCACATCGGCATCGGCAAACGGCTGGGCGCGCGCTTCCTTGCCGACAACGTAGCGGTCACCGACCACCCCGCCAGCGAACGCATTTCCGGCAATTACTCGGTGGTGACGGTGGAGTCGGTGTTCGACTTCCTGCACCGCAGCGGCGCGCTGCAGCGCGAACTCGCCGTCGCCCATCAAACACCCGTGCCGGCGGTGACCGGCAGCAACACGCAAGCTCCCCCACCACAGCAGGAAGCCACACCATGAAACACCTGATCAAGAGCGGCGCCCTCGCCTTTGCCATTGTCGTCAGCCTTGGCCTCACCACCGGTGAAGTCTGCGCAGGCGAAATCAACGGCTCACAAGCTTCCGTGCTGGTGACTGGTTCCAGCGTGGTGATGGTGGTATCCGGTCCGATCTTCCTGTCCGCGGCCGGTGTGCGCGGCGCAGCTGACATGTCCAGGGAGTCGCGTGAGCGCCGCGAGGAGAAACGCCGCATCAGCGCCGGACCGCTGCCGGATCTGGAAGTGAAGTCGATCGAGACCGCGGCCGATGGCGGCCGTCGCGTCACCCTGGAAGATCCGGCCAATGCGGAAAACCGTGCCACCCTGCAGTGGCCGAAGCGCGAGGATGACCCGGCAGCCGGTTTCACGGTTGGCGCGAAGATTGCCTTCCAGCCGAGCCCGCAGGGCGCCGGTTGGATGCTGCGCAACCTGGAGGGCGCTGCATTGGCCTTCGTGCCCACCATTGAAGCGGTGGATGAGAGCCGCACCCGCACGCTTTGATTCCCCATTCGCTGTACTCGAGGAACACCGTATGAAATCCATGTTTTTCCAGTTGGCCTGCGCCGCAGCCATCAGCGCCATGTTGGTGATTGCACCCGCCCACGCTGGCGCCGACCTCAACCGCTCCGAAGTCTCCACGCTGGTGACCTCGGCCGGCGCATCGATGCTGGTGTCCGCACCGTTGCTGCTGGTGGCATCGGTTGCTGACAAGTCTTCCACCGCCGCCGGCGAGCGCCAGTCGCGCCGCGCCAGCGCCGGCCCACTGCCGGACATGAAGGTCGAGGCGATCACCCAGGACGCCGATGGCGGCCGCAGCGTGGCGCTGGCTGATCCGTTGGATGCGGCCAACACCGCATCACTGCATTGGCCGCAGCGCGAGGACAACCCTGCGTCGAACTTTGTGCTCGGGCAGACCGTTGCGTTCACGCCGAGCCCGCAGGGTGCGGGTTGGATGGTGCGTGCGGAAGATGGCGCCGTGCTGACCTTTGTGCCGGCGATTGAAGCGGCGTCGGTGAGTCATAGCGGGAAGCTTTGAGGCTGTGGTGCTGGTGCTTTCAGATCGTGGAAATGCCTGATTACACCCTTCTCCCGCTTGCGGGGTTAAGAACAGGCGTTTACGAGCCAAAGGCTCGTGACTGTTCGTACGCACCGCGTGCTACGCGGGGCCGGGGCGCGAAGCGAGGTGCCCGAAGAGCCTGCCCCCGCGAAGGCGGGGGGCGGATGAGGGCTTTTTGGCTTTGGCTTTGGCTTTGGCTTTGTTTTTGGCGTTGGCGTTGGCGTTGGGCTTTTGCTTCTTGAAGCCTCTATACAAGCCCGGCCAAACGCACAGGCAAAAGCCACCCTCACCCCAACCCCTCTCCCGCCGCGCGGGAGAGGGGCTTCGGATCTCTTGATTGCTGGCAATGTGCACTCCTGCCGCCTTGACATCCGTCTCGGCCACACCCGCTACAATGCCCACTGACCTGCCCTCCCGTGCACGGCCCTTCCCCTCCTCTATCGATGCAGTGCCTGGCGGCGCTGCCAGTGCCCGTTCATGTCCTCACATCCATCCATCCGCTTCGCTCCGCTGACCCCAACCTCACTACTGCTGGCCGTGCTGGCAATGGGTGCCGTGGTGCTGGGTTCGAATGTGCTGGTGCAGTACCCGATCAATGACTGGCTCACCTGGGGCGCCTTCAGCTACCCGATCGCCTTCCTGGTCAGCAATCTGATCAATCGCCGCTTCGGCCCGCAGGCGGCGCGCCGTGTGGCCTGGGCCGGCTTCGCGGTGGCGGTGATGTTGTCGGTGTGGATCGCCACGCCGCGCATCGCGGTGGCCTCCTGCTCGGCCTTCATCGTTGCCCAGTTGCTGGACATCACCGTGTTCGACCGGCTGCGTGCCGGCAACTGGTGGCGCGCACCGATGGTGGCCACCACCTGCAGCGCTACCGTGGATACGGCGATCTTCTGGTCGATCACGTTTGCCGGCTCGCAGTTGCCGTGGGTCAGCTGGGCCGCAGGCGATCTGGCGGTGAAGCTGGCCATCGGCGTGTGCCTGCTGGCACCGTTCCGCGCGCTGCTGTGGAAGATGGCGCCGCTGCGCGGCACTCCGCGCTGATCGCTGCAGCCCGGTACCAACCCGGGCTGCTTCCCAACATCACTCCGCGCGCTTGCCCGGCTCGAACGGCAGGCCCTGCGCGATTGCTGCGGCACTGATCGCCGCACACGCCGCTTCGATCTCGGGCGTCGGGATGGCAATACGCGGGCGCCGGTCCAGGGTGCAGCTCAGGCCCGCATCAAGCAGCGTGGCGTGCGCCTCGTGCAGGGCCTCGGCCGTCGCAGCCGGCAACCAGCCTGCAGCGGCCAGCGCGGAGATCAGCAACGGAGTCTCCCTCGGCTCGCAGAGCGACGGCGTGTGCTGTGCCTGCGACAGCACGCCGGTCTGCAGCACGAACTCCAGGTCGACCAGACCGCCTGCGCCCTGCTTCAGGTCCAGCCGCCCGGCATCGCTGCGGTCCAGTTCAGCGCGCATGCGTGCACGCATCTTCAGCACATCGCCGAACAAGGTCTCGTGCTCACGCGCACGGCCCAGGGTGTCAGCGCGTACCCGTTCGAAGTCGGACAACAGCGATGCATCACCGGCCACACCGCGCGCGCGTACCAGCGCCTGGTGCTCCCAGGTCCAGGCGCGCTCGCGCTGGTACTCGGTATAGCTGGCCAACGAGGACACCAGCGCACCCTTGCCGCCGTCCGGGCGCAGGCGCACGTCGATGTCATACAGGCGGCCGGCGGCGGTCACGGCGCCGAGCAGGGCCATCACCTTCTGCGCCAGGCGCGCGAACCAGCGGCCGCTGTCCAAGGGACGCGGGCCGTCGCTGCCTTCACTGCCAGCCGGGCTGTCGTACAGAAACACCAGATCCAGGTCCGAACCAAAGCCCAGCTCGACGCCCCCCAGGCTGCCGTAACCGATGATCGCAAAGCGTCCGCCCGGCACTTCACCATGCGCCTGCAGCATGTCCGCATGCGCCATCTGCAGCACGGTCACCACCACCGCGTCGGCCAGCTGCGCCAGTTGCTGCGTGCAGTCCACCGCACGCTGGCGGCCATCGTGGAAGGCCAAGGCCATGCGGAAACTCAGCGCGAGCCGCACTTCATTGAGCGCACGCAGTGCCGCTTCCGGGTCATCTATCTGCAAGGCAGCGGCGCAGGCGTCCTGCATTTCCTGCGCCTCCGGCATCGGCCCAGCGACGCGGGTATCCAGCAACTCGTCCAGCAGCAGGGGGAACGCCACCAGCCGCTCGGACAACAACGCGCTGCGTGCCAGCACGTTGACCAATCGGGTCAAGGCGCTGGGCTGCTCGTCCAGCAGCGCCAGATAGCTGGTGCGGCGCAGGATGGCCTGCAGCAGGCCGAGCACGCGCCGCAGCGCCGCGTCGGGCTGCGGCGAACGGGTAGCCGCATGCAGCAGCGCCGGCAGCACCCGATCCAGGCGCGCACGCGCATTGTCGGACAACGACTTCACCCCCAGCGACTGGGCAAACTCGCGCAGCGATTGATCGGCGCCATTGGCGTCGGCAAAGCCGGCCTCGGCCAGCACTTCGGCGCTGCCGCCGCCGGGCAACACCCGCCAATAGCTGGACAACACATCCGGTGCCGCCTGCCCTTGGCGCGGCGCAAGCAATGCACCGAATTCAACACTGACGCGTTCGCGCTGCTCGTTCAGCGCCGCAAGCAAGGCATCCCAATCCGCATAGCCCAAGCCGAAGGCGACACGGCTGCGATCCAGCGCATCGTTTGGCAGGCAATGGGTCTGCGCGTCGCGCAGCATCTGCAGGCGGTTCTCGACGCGGCGCAGGAAGCGGTAGGCCTGGATCAGGTCATCGCCATCGCTGGCGGCCATCTGCCCGCCTTCGACCAGCGCGCGCAGCGCTGGCAGCAGGCGTCGCTCGCGCAGCGCCGGCTCGCGGCCGCCACGGATCAGCTGCAGTGCCTGGGCAAGAAATTCGATCTCGCGGATACCGCCCGGGCCGCGTTTGATGTCGTCCAGCCGGTCCTTGCGCGCGACTTCGGCGGTGATCGCCGCCTTCATCTCGCGCAGTCCATCGAGTGCGGTGAAGTCGAGGTAGCGGCGGTAGACGAAGGGCCGCAGCGTCTCCAGCCAGGCCTCGCCAGCGGCGATGTCGCCGGCCACCGCGCGCGCCTTGATCCATGCATAGCGCTCCCAGTCACGGCCTTCGCGCTGGAAGTACTGATCCATGCCGGCGAACGACAGGGCAACCCGACCTGCGGTGCCGAACGGGCGCAGGCGCAGGTCGACGCGGTGACTGAAGCCTTCGGCGGTGGTTTCGTCCAGCAGCCGCGCCAGCCGCTGGCCGAGCCGCGCGAAATACTCTTCGGCAGCCAGCGGACGCGCGCCGTCGGACTCGCCGTTATGCGGGTAGGCGTAGACCAGATCGATATCGGAGGAGAAGTTCAGCTCGCCGCCGCCGAGCTTGCCCAGCCCGAACACCACCAGCCGCTGCGCGCTGCCATCGGCGTCGCGAACCACGCCATGGCGGCTGGCGAACTCCTGCTCCAGCGCCTCCAGGCCCAGCTGCAGGCATTCCTCGGCCAGGCGGGTAGCGCCCGCCAGGGTGGCATCGACGTCATCGAGTTCTAGCAGATCGCGCCAGATCAACCGGGTCGAGGCCGCAGCGCGGTAGCGCCGCAGCTGGGTCGGCCAGGCGGTGGGCTGCAGCGGATCCAGCTCGGGCAGCGGCAGCGGCGCTGGATCGGCCGCAGCCAGCAATTGCAGCAGCTCCGGCTGCCGGCACAAGGTATCGATGGCGAAATCGCTGGTAACCGCCAGCTGCCGCAAACCAGCCTCGAAGGCCTCTGATTGCGGCCATTGCGCCGGATCGGAAGCGGCCAGCTTGAGCCGGGCCAAGGCACGTTCAATTACTGGCTGAATGGATTCAGGTGCTGCAGGGGCGATTTGATTCATTCCGCGATTCTGGCATCTGCGGCGCAGAAGTCGCCATCTCCGCCGATCAGGCAATAAAAAAGCCCGCTGACAGCGAACTGTCAGCGGGCCTTGCTCCCTCCCCCACGTCGGGATGCAGGGCGATCCTGCCGGGTGCGCAAACAACTTGCACGCTGCAGTGCAAAACAATACTGGGGAGTACAAGAGCACTGGCGCCGTAAAGACCATTCCACGAAGGTCCAACCCCCCTGTTCACGCCGAAGGGCGATAATCAGGCATCCCCCCAACAAACCGTAGTCGTCATGTCTGTCGAACGCATCCTGGACCCGCGCCTGCGCGACCGCATCGTTTCCGCCGAACAAGCCGCGGCCTTCATCCAGCCCGGCGAAACCGTGGCCATGAGTGGCTTCACCGGTTCCGGCTATCCCAAGGCGGTACCGCTGGCGCTGGCGCAGCGCATCGAAGAGGTTCACGCCGCCGGCCAGCCGTTCAAGATCAAGCTGATGACGGGCGCTTCGACCGCTCCGGAACTGGATGGCGCGCTGGCCAAGGCCGACGCCATCGCCATGCGCATGCCGTTCCAGACCGATCCGGATGCGCGCAAGCGCATCAACGAAGGCACGCTGGACTACATCGACATCCATCTTTCCCACGTTGCCCAGCACGTGTGGTTTGGCTTCTACGGTGAAATCGATACCGCGGTCGTTGAAGTCTCGGCGATCCGCGAAGACGGTTCGCTGGTGCCCTCCACCTCGGTCGGCAACAACAAGACCTGGCTGGACCTGGCCAAGAAGGTGATCATCGAGGTCAACGAGTGGCAGCCCGCGGACATCGAGGGCATGCACGACATCTACTACGGCACCGCGTTGCCGCCGCACCGCAAGCCGATCCCGTTGATCCACGCCAACGATCGTATCGGCCAGACCACGCTGGACGTGGACCCGGACAAGATCGTGGCCGTGGTGCGCACCAATGGGCCGGACCGCAACAGCCCGTTCAAGCCGATCGATGAAGACAGCCGCCAGATCGCCGGCTACCTGATCGAATTCCTCAAGCACGAAGTCGCCAAGGGCCGCCTGCCGGCTAACCTGCTGCCGTTGCAGTCGGGTGTGGGCAATATCCCGAATGCGGTGCTGGCGGGTCTTGCTGAAAGCGGCCTGCGCGGGCTCACCTCGTTCACCGAGGTGATCCAGGACGGCATGCTGGACCTGCTCAAGTCCGGCGTGCTCGAGTACGCCTCATGCACCGGCTTCGCGTTGAGCCCGGAGGCGAACGAAGAGTTCAAGCGCAACATCAAGTTCTACCGCGAGCGCATCATCATGCGCACGCAGGAGATCTCCAACCATCCGGAACTGGTACGCCGCCTCGGCTGCATCGGCATGAACGGCATGATCGAGGTCGACCTGTACGGCAACGTCAATTCCACCCACGTGATGGGCAGCCGCATCATGAACGGCATCGGTGGTTCCGGTGACTTCACCCGCAACGGCTTCCTGTCCACCTTCCTGAGCCCGTCGATGGCCAAGGGCGGCTCGATCTCGGCAATCGTGCCGATGGTCAGCCATGTGGACCACACCGAGCACGATGTCTCGATCATCGTCACCGAGCAGGGCCTGGCCGATCTGCGCGGCCTGCCGCCGCGTGCACGTGCGCGTCAGGTGATCGACAACTGCGCGCATCCGGACTACCGCGACCAGCTCAACGACTACTTCGATCGCGCCTGCCGCGACAGCTACGGCAAGCACACGCCGCACCTGTTGCCGGAAGCCCTGTCCTGGCACCAGCGCTACATCGACACCGGCAGCATGAAGGCCTGAGGCCAAACCTGTAGTGCCGAGCCATGCTCGGCAGGGGCTTTACCGGGAAGGCCCGATCTGTAGTGCCGAGCCATGCTCGGCAGAGGCTTTACCGGGAAGGCCCGATCTGTAGTGCCGAGCCATGCTCGGCAGAGGCTTTACCGGGAAGGCCTGATCTGTAGTGCCGAGCCATGCTCGGCAGAGGCTTTACCGGGAAGGCCCTTGCCGAGCATGGCTC
>NZ_JBSPUF010000020.1:0-74349 GCF_056861425.1 Stenotrophomonas sp. 21LCFQ19
CCCCCCCCACTACAGGGCATCACCGGGAAAGCCTCAGCCGGGCATGGCCCGGCCGCCTTCAATCATGCCCGCCGGCATCCACATCCAGGGTCATCTGGTAGGTGAACTGGTCCGGCCGGTACAGCACGCTGAGCAAGTCCACCATGTTGCCGTCACCGTCATAGGAGCGGCGCTCCAAGGCCAACAGCGCGGTACCCGGCTCGACCTTCAGGTGCAGGGCGGCAATCGCATCGGCGTTGACGGCCGACAGCACCTGCTCCACCTGCTTGATCTGGATGCCAGCCGATTGGAACAGCTTCAGCCGTGAGCTGTTGGACAGCTTGGCTTCGCTGAAATCGGGGTGATCGGTATTGGTCCAGCTGTTGTAGTAGCCAAACGGGGTATCGCCACGCAGGCGCAGACGGATCGCATGTGCCAGCAGGTCGCGCGGGCCGGTATCGAACAATGCACGGATCGGCTCCGGTGGCACCGCACGGCGGAACTGCAGCAATTGCACCTTGGTGTGCTCGGCCAGCACTTCCAGGCTTTCCAGCAGCCCGGTCAAGGGGCTGTGCATCGGCTTGGGCCGGGAACGGTGAATGACGTGGGTGCCCTTGCCGCGGCGGCGCTCCACCAGTCCTTCAGCGGCCAGCTCGTCCAGTGCCCGTTTGGCGGTGATGCGGGACACACCAAAGCCATCGGCCAGGTCGAACTCGGTGGGGATGCGGGCGCCGCGTGGGATCTCGCCATTGAGGATGCGGTCGCGCAGCAGGCTGAACATCTGGTGGTAAAGCGGCGTCGGCAAGTCGTTGCGCAACAGCTTGTGCGCGTTGGCACTCAATAGTGTGGCCAGTGTGTCTTGGGACATCTCGCTTCACCCTCCTTTGGCTTAATGCTATAACGATAGAACAAATAGGATAGGCCATGGTCACTGAAGAAACCGTGATTTGCTGGAGCCGTGACGGCGCGCTCGCCCGCATCGGCATCCACCGACCCGACAAGCGCAACGCCCTGGCCACCCGCCACTGGGCGGCGATCGAGGCCGCACTGGACGAAATTGCCGCCAGTGATGCCCAGATCGTGGTGGTGTCCGGCGTCCCGGGGGCGTTCAGTGCCGGCGCCGATATCGACGAACTCGGCCAGCTGCTCACCGCTCCGGAGGCCTTTGCCGCCAACAACGCCCAGGTCCAACGCACCCAGCTCAAACTGCAACGCCTGCCGCAGACCACGCTGGCCGTCATCGACGGCGCCTGCGTGGGCGGCGGCCTTGGCCTGGCCCTGGCCTGTGACCTGCGCCTGGCCAGTACCCGCAGCCGGTTCGCTATCACCCCAGCCAAGCTCGGTTTAGTTTACAGCGCCGATGACAGTCGCCGGTTGCTCAACACCGTCGGCATGGCCCGTACCCGGGAAATGCTGTTGACCGGACGTCTGCTCGACGCAGCCACCGCACTGGATTGGGGCTTGATCAACCAGTTGGCGGGCGAGGATGGCATCGAGGCGCTGGAGCAGGCGCAGGTGCAGCAGTTGCTGGCCACCTCCGGCCAGGCGCGGCGGGCCATCAAGATCGTGCTCGGGCATCTGGGTGGCGATGCCAGCGTGGGTGTGGCACAGGCCGATGCGGCGTTCAACGACGCCTTCAGCAGCAGCGATTTCGTTGAAGGCGCCGCTGCCTTCCTCGAAAAGCGCGCGCCGCGTTTCAACTGAGGCCTGCATAGATGCCCGCCTACCTGATCATCGAAGCCCACGTTACCGATCCACAAGGCTTTGCCGCCTACGTCCGTGCGACACCAGCGGTGGTGGCGCGCTACGGCGGCCGCTATCTGGTGATGGGCGGCGAACAAACCAGCTTGGAAGGCGTACACGCGCCGAGCCGCACGGTGATTTCCTGCTGGCCTGACCGCGACGCTGCCTTGGCGTTCTGGCAGAGCCCGGAATACGCCGCGATCAAGCCGCTGCGCGCCGGCACCGGCAGCTTCCGCGTGCTGCTGGCCGATGGCGTGCAGACGCAAGCCCTCAACGACACCGCAACCGAAGGGAAAGCCCCATGATCGATGCTTATCGCGCGCTGGCGCTGCAGACCACCTGCCGCGCCATCAATGCCTGCGCCACGCCGGAAGACGCCGCCGTCGCGGTTGCGGACAATATCGAGCGCGTAGGCCGGCAGATCCGCGCCTCCAAGGCCTTCATCGGCGCCGACCTGAAACTGGTGGTGCTGCCGGAATACTTCGCCACCAGCTATCCGCTGGGCGACACCATTCCCGGCTGGGCGGCCAAGGGCTGCTTCGCCATGGATGGCGCCGAATACGAACAACTGGGTCGCATCGCCCAGGACAATGGTGTCTATCTGTGCTCCAACGCCTACGAGCGTGATCCGAATTTCCCAGAGCTGTATTTCCAGTCGTCGGTGATCCTGGACGACAGTGGCAACCAGGTCCTGCGCTATCGCCGGCTGATCTCGCTGTATGCACCCAGCCCGCATGATGTCTGGGACAAGTACCTGGACGTGTACGGCATCGACGGCGTGTTTCCGGTTGCGCGCACGCCGCTCGGCCGCCTGTCCTGCATCGCATCGGAAGAAATCCTGTATCCGGAAATCGCGCGGGCGATGGGCCTGCGTGGTGCCGAGGTGTTCCTGCATTCCACCAGCGAAGTCGGCAGCCCGGAGCTGACCCCCAAGGACATTGCCAAGCGTGCCCGTGCGCTGGAAAACATGGCCTATGTGGTTTCGGCCAATACCGCCGGCATCAGTGGTGTGGATATTCCGCTGGGCAGTGCCGATGGCATGAGCAAGATCGTTGATGACCAGGGCAGGGTGCTGTCCGCCGCCGGTACCGGCGAGTCGATGGCCGCCTACGCTGATCTGGATATCGCCGGCCTGCGCCGCCGCCGCCTGCGTCCGGGCATGGGCAACTTCCTGTCGCGGCTGCCGCAGGCTGCGATCAATGCCGGCCTCGGCAGTACCGCCTTGAAGCCGAACGCACTGCTGGACGGCGACAGCTTGAAGATTCCGCAGCGGGCCGACTTCGCTGCCCGCCAGAAAGCCACCCTTGATGCACTGCTGAGCGCTGGAGTACTGGGCAATGACTGACGCAAGCACGCTGCCGCTGCGCAATCCGCGCACCGGTCTGTTCGATGGCGAACTGCCGATCACGTCCGCTGCCGAAGTTGCTGCCTTGGGCGCTGGCCTGCGCAAGGCGCAGCTCGATTGGGCTGCATGCAGCATCGAAGAACGCTGCGCGCGCTTGAATGCCTTGGCCGATGCGTTGGTCGCGCGCCGTGACGGTTTCCTCGACGCCTTGCTGGCCGATACCGGCCGCTGGCACGAATCGCAGATTGAAGTGGACGGCACGGTCGGCGCGATCCGCCGCTGGGCGCAGCAGGCGGCCGGCTGTCTGGCGGAAAAGCCCGCCCAGCGGGAGGCCATTCCCTTCATCCAGAGCCAGCAGACCTGGGTGCCGTATGCGGTGGTGGGGGTGATCAGCCCGTGGAATTTCCCGCTGATGCTGACCTTGATCGATGCGGTGCCGGCGCTTGCCGCGGGCTGCAGCATCCTCGCCAAACCCAGTGAAGTCACCTCGCGCTTCGTGCCTCTGCTGCGCGAAGCATTGGACGAAGCGGACCTGGGCGCGGTGTTCAAGCTGGTCACCGGCGCCGGCGCCACCGGCCAGGCGGTGATCGATGCCAGCGACCAGATCTGTTTCACCGGCTCGGTCGCCACCGGTCGCAAGGTCGGCGAAGCCTGCGCTCGCCGTTTCATTCCGGCTTCGCTGGAACTCGGTGGCAAGGACCCGGCGCTGGTCTTGTCCGATGCCAATATCGCGCATGCCGCCCGCGCCTTGGCGTGGGGCAGCTTCGTCAATGGTGGCCAAAGCTGCATGTCGATCGAGCGGGTCTACGTGGAAGCGCCGGTGGCCGATGCCTTCATCGCCGCGCTGGTGAAAGAGGCGTCCGCATTGGAGCTGGCCTGGCCGGATCCGAAGCAGGGCCAGATCGGCCCGGTGATCGCCGCTTCGCAGGTGGAGCTGGTACGCGCGCAGCTTGCCGATGCCAAGGCCAAGGGCGCGCGAGCGCTGACCGGCGGCGAGCTGATCGACCATGGCGGTATCTGGTGCCCGCCGACCGTGCTGGTTGATGTCACTGACGAGATGGCGGTGGTCGCCGATGAAAGCTTCGCCAGCGTCCTGCCGGTGATGGTGGTGGCCGATGAAGCCGAAGCCATCGCGCGAGCCAATGCCACCGAGTTCGGCCTGTCGGCGGCGGTGTTCACGCAAAGCCCCGAGCGTGCGCAGCGGGTGGCGCGTCAGCTGCAGGCCGGCGGCATTTCGATCAATGACGCCTGCTTGACCGGCATGGTGCAGACCGCCGAGAAGCAGAGCTTCAAACTCTCCGGCATGGGCGGCTCACGCATGGGCACGGCATCGATCCGGCGATTCGTGCGCGCACGCGCGCTGCTGATCAACACAGGTACGGCATCACCCTGGTGGTTTGCGCCGGCCTGAGGATCTGCCTCAGCACACCAGTACGAACTGGCCCAGGAAAATACCGAAGCCCAGCATCCACATCGCCAGCATCGCTGGAACCCCGGCGATGCGCAGCAGCCAGCGCGGCTGCGGCCGCGCATTGCGTGTCGCGCGGAAGATCAACAGCAGCAACACAATGCCGCCGCCAACGAACAGCGCGAAGATCGACCAGCCCAGCAGCCAGAATTCGGTGGATTTGGTGGATTCCTGCGGGCACTGGGCCATTGCCAGCGCGGCCGGTGACACCATGGAAAGGGTGACGATGGATAACAACCGGGCCAGTCCCGGCGAAGCAACAGGCATGTGCAGGATTCCCCCCTGAGGGATGCGTCAACGGTGATCCTGCCACATCTTACGCTCAGAGCCCCAATACGCCGGGGTTCATGCGCCGCTGCGGATCCAGCAACCGCTTGATGTCGCGCAGCAGGGCGGCAGGTGGATCTTCCAGTTCCGACAGGAACGGATAGGTGCGCCCAATCTGATTGGAAGCGCCACCCATCCGTGCGAACAGGGTGCAGGTCAGCTGCCGCAATTGCTCGACCAGCGCCCGCGCATCGGGATTGTCCGGCCCTTGCGCAAAGGTCTGCAGCAGCGCTGGCTGCAGCGTGGCTGCGTGCAGCGGCTGCCAGTTGTCCTGCCAATGAAACACAGCCTCGAAGCTGAAGCTGTAGTTGCATAGCGCCGAGCACAGGTACGTAACGCGCACGCCACAGTGTTTGATCTCGGCAGCGTGCGCGGCGATCAGCTGTTGATGGGCGCGGATCAGTGCTGGCGCGCGTGAGTGCGCCACCTTGACGTTCAATGCCGCCCAACGGCTGCCGTTGGCGCCCAGCACCGCGTTGAGCCCTGGGAAGGGATCGGCGCGGGCGATACGTGGCACGGTTGCGGCGATCCCGCTGCCGCCGTGTTGCTGGGCCAGCGCCCGAGCAGTTGCCAGATCATGTTCAACCGCCGCCGGACTATTGCCCGCGGCAACCAGATGCAGGCTGAAGGCATCGGCCGGAACGACCCGGCGCCCGGCCCTGGCCATGCCGAGCAAGGCCCTGCACTTGCTGGCAATACCCGCGGTGCTTTCCAGCACCTGCCGCAGCGCCCGCAGCGCGCCAGCCACGCTGCGGGCGCGCTCGACATTCGCCGCCACCGCACCGGCATCCAGCACATAGGCTTCCTCGGCCAGGCCCGCGCGGGCAACGGCTGACAATGCACGCGCGGCGGATTCGAAATCGGTGAACGCGAAGGAGGCGTAACCGTTGTGTGCAGGCAGCGGAATCAAGCGGAACGCAGCACGGGTCTTGATGCCGAAAGCGCCGCCGTCATGCATGAACAGGCCGGTGGTGTCCGGGCCGAAGTTGCGGAACACCGGTTCGGGCGCTGCCTTCAGCGCCCACTGCCCGGTGCGCAACACGTCGCCATCGGCGGTGATGACTTCAACGCCGAGTACATTGTCGGCGGCCGATCCATAGCGCGCGCTGCCGAAGAACAAGGCACCGTGACTGAGTCCGCCGCCAATGCTGGCGCCTGCACCTGAGAACGTACCGAAGCACGGTACACGCAGGCCCAGTGGTGTGAGCGCGTCATGGAGTTGCTTCCAGGTCACCCCTGCCTGCGCCACCACGTACATGTCCTCGGCGCTGATATGTTCGATCTGGTTCAGCGCGGACAGATCCACCAGCACGCTGCCACTGCTTTCACACAGGTAACCGCCGGTATAGCTCAGGCCGCCGCCACGCGGGATGACCGATAGCCCCGCAGTGGTGATGCGTGCAACCGCCTGCGCCAGGCAAGCACGGTCGCGCGTGCGGATGACCGCCAGCGGCGGCGGCCCGCTGCTGTACAGGTCGCCGGCCATCAACTGCAAGGTGTCGCCATCGCACAGGACCGCGTCCTCACCCAGCAACCCGCGCAGATCTGCCAGCAACACGTTGTGATGGTTCATTGTCATGTTGGCTTGAACACGCTGACGAACACGATTGCGGCAATGAACAGCCACAGCATGCACAGCACCGAAGTCGCCTTGACATAGGTGCGACGGATGATGGTGTTGCTGGTATCGCTGGGGCCTTCCTGCGCCATCACCTTCCAGGTGCGGAAATGCGCGATCAGCGCGAGCCGTATGCCGACGCCGGATGCCATCACCCCGGCGTACAACGCCAGCTTCCAGCGCAGCCATGCGGGCATGTCCCAGCCGCCGCCGAGCAGGCCAGTAGCCAGGCACAGCAGCAGCGCCATGAACAGGTAACGGGAGCCGCGGTCGATCGCCGCCAGGCGTGCACCCAGGCGGGTATGCCGTAGCTGGTGCACGGCTTCGACGAAGATCAACCACAGCACGCACAGCACAGCGGCGATGGCGGCGGTGGTGTAAGCACCGGGTATCAAGCCATACAGCGCGGCCAGCGAGAATCCCAACCCTGCCTGTAACACCAGTGCGTAGCGCACGTGCTGGTCCACGTGCATCACATGCTCCATCAACCGGCTGCGCTCAACGAAGGGAATGTTGCTGCCATTGCAGACGTAGCGGTAGGTACTGTTGATCACCAGTTCCGAGCCCAGCCAGTAGCCAAGCACGGCGATGTGCGCAACCAGCAGGATCTGCAGCAGCACTTCAGTGCTCCTGCACGTGATAGCTGCTCAGCTCGTAGGCGGTCTGCATGTAGCCGGTGACGCTGGCGCGCAGTAGGGTGTAGTGCTCATCGGCGCTTACCCACAGATCGTAGTCAGGGTGCTCTTCCGGCATGCCGACATCGAGGATGCGGAAATGCCGTGCCTTGAAGCGGCCGGCGATGACATCGATCTCTTCCTCACCGATGTATTCGATGGCCAGTTGTACCGGGTAGATCATTGGGCCGGTAGCGCCACGATGATCCGGCGAGGACAGCAACATGAAGAAACGCTGCTTGCCCGGCCCCTGCGCCAGATCGTAGAGCGACATCGCATAGGCATCGTTGATGATGGCGTGGTTGCCGAAGGCCCGTAGCGGCGACTGCAGCGGGAAGCGCTGGTAGATGCGCCCCTCCACCGTAGTCGAGGATTCGCACTGGGCCTCGCTGGCGTTGAAGGTGAACCAACCCGAGCCGCGGAACTGGCCGCCAACGGCGATGCGCACGAAGCATTCCTGCGGCATGTTGCTGGAATCCACGCGCAGGTTGACGTCGCGCACAACAGCGGGCGCATCGTCGATCTCGCAATGCGCGGCCAGCACGCGCGAGCCGTCGCGGTGCACGTCCAGGCGGAAGCTTTCGCGGCCACGTTCGGCGCCCTGCCGGTGGCTCTGGTTGCTGGTGTACTGGATGCTGCCGGTGATGGAACGGGCGATGCCGGTCATGCCGTGGTCTCCTTGGGAAGCGGTTCAATCTGCAGGATGCTCACCGGCACGTGGTCCGGGTCGTAGACGATCATTTCGCGGTACAGGCCGGCCGGCGAACGGGCGCTGGCGGTGTGCTTGGGATAGGCGAGTGGCGGCGTCAGGAAGCGGTACCCGGCTGCGCCCAGCGCGCAATGCAGCGCATCGAAGCAACCGGTGGACAGCACCAGCGCTGCCTGCCCGTGGGCAGGTTTGCCCAGCGGCGGTGCAAGCGTGTTCAGCGCGGTCTGGCTTATCTCGAACAGGCCGACGATGACCGCTGCTTCCGCTTCGGCCGCGAGCATTGCGATACGGATGCGGCAGGCGGGCAACTGCAGCAGTCCGCCTGCCATCGGCCCTTCCAGGGTCTTTTCCTCGACCACCACCAAGCCCAAGGTGTCGCGGTAGAACCGCAGCGAGGCTTCCAGGTCGCGGCAGAACAGGGTGAAGCGCTCGAACTGAAGGTGCATGTCACTCCTCGTTGCTGCGCGGGGTGCCATCGGCGGTGGTTCTGTGGCCGTGCTGGCAGGAACAACGTCAGGGGGCCGACAGATACTCGATCAGCGCCTGCCGGCGCGCCGCATCGGGTACGGTGATGACCATGCGGGTACCAGGCACCCGCTTCGTCGGTGCTGCCAGATAGGCATCCAGTTGTGCGGCGTCCCAGGTGATGTCGCTGGCGCGCAGCGCGGGTGAGTAGTCGAAGCCGGGATTGCTGCCGGCCTTGCGCCCGAGCAGGTCGTGCAGGTTCGGCCCCATCCTTTGTGGTGCGCCGGCATCGCGGCTGTGGCAGGTCGCGCACATCGCGAATGCCTGTTCGCCATTGATTGCGGTGGTGGTCGCGGCGGGCGCTGCCTGGGTTTCGGCTGCGACCGGAGGTGCAGCAGGCGCACTGGCGACGGCCGGCTCGCGTTGTTTGCTGCAGCCAATGACGAGCAATGAGGCGACGATGATCAACATGGAGCGCATGGCGGGACCTTGCAGGAAACCAGAAAGGCGGGAGTACAGCGGACAGCTGGAAGGAGGCGGCGTCGGTTGGGCAGTTGCGGCCCGTTTGCCGTCCATGCAACAGGCTTGGTATTTGTCCGGACAAATAAATATCAGAATGCCGGCGCGAAGAAAAGCTGCAAGCTTGCATGGCCTGCGCCTGCCCGGATTCGAGGTTGTCGAATCTCCCCCGAATGCGCTCTTCTAGTCGAAGATGAAATGAAATACGCTCCCATTCAGGAATAAGACCGTTGGGGAACGCGTCATGGGAAAAGCAGGGAAAGCGATGTTCCGATCCATGTTGCTGTTGGCCTGCCTGGCGTGGCCGGCAGCCGCGCAACAGGTGCCGGTTGAAGTGTTTGCAAAGGCCAGTCCGTTCTCGATGCCGACGCTGTCGCCGAGTGGCGAATACCTGGCAATGGGCACCGACTTCGGTGAAGGCAACCACGCGGTACAGATACTGCGCCTGAGCGACATGCAGCGCACCGCGGTGCTGCGCCTGCCGCGCTTTGAAAGCCCGTACCAGATCATCTGGGTAAGCGACAAACGGCTGGTAGTCGCCAAGGGGAGAAAGTACGGTTCGCTTGAAAAGCCGCTGCCGATGGGCGAGATCGTCGCCAGCGATTTCGATGGACAGAACCAGCGCTATATCTACGGCTACGAGCAGCAGAATGCCGCCGCGGGCCTGGACCGTGGCTTCGGCTTCATCGAGGGCGTGGCCCAGGGCAATGATGACCGCTTCTACATGCGTCAGCTCAAGCGCAACCCCACCAACTCGATGTTGTACCTGGTGGATGCGGGACCACGTCCAAACTTCAAGTTGATTGCCAGCATCAATGTACCGAGCCTGGAGTTCGTGATCGACCGCAATGGCGTAGCGCGTTACGCATGGGGGCGCGACGATGACGACAACTACCTGCTGTACGCCTCCGGGGACGGGCAGCGCTGGCAGCCCGTCCTACAGGAAAACGTCGGTGGCGTCTGGACGCCCTATGCGTTCTCGGCCGACAACCAGCGTGTGTATGGGCGCTTCAGTCGCAACGACGGGCCGGTATCACTGGTATCCAGCGCTGCAGACGGCAGTGACCGGGACACCCTGCTCGCGGATGGCTTCAGCAACGTCGGCTTGTCGCAATGGACGCGCGATCCGGCGGTACCGTTTGCTGCCTCGCCAGTGACGGGGCGTCCACAGTTGCAGTACTTCGACCCGGGCAAGCCGGAGGCGGAGCTGCACAAGGCCTTGGCGGACCTGCTACCGGCACAGCACGTGACCTTCGACGACGTTAGCCGCGATGGCCAGACGGTCCTTGTGCACCTGGCCAGCGACCGTGATCCCGGCGGTTGGTACGTATTCCGGCGTGCGACCAACAAGCTGGAGAAGGTGTTGGCGCCCCGCGAGGGTATCGACCCAGCGCTGATGGCCGAGCGCCGCCCGGTGCGTTTCAAGGCTGGTGATGGAACGGAACTGGAGGCGATACTGACCATTCCGCGCAACAGCGAGGGGCGAAGGCTGCCAACCGTGTTGTTGCCGCACGGTGGTCCGCACGGTGTAAGTGACGATTGGTTCTACGACAACGACGCACAGTTCCTCGCGAATCGCGGCTATCTGGTGGTGCAGGTCAATTACCGCGGCAGTGGTGGCCGCGGCCACGCATTCGAAGAGCTCGGTTACCTGCAGTGGGGAACGCGCATCCAGCAGGACGTGCTGGATGGCTTGAACCATGCGGCTTCCCTGGGCCTTGCCGATACCTCGCGTGTATGCAGTTATGGCGCGAGCTTCGGCGCGTACTCGGCGATGATGCTGGCCGCGCGGCAGCCGGAGTTGATCCGTTGTGCGGTGGGTCTGGCCGGTGTCTATGATTTGAAGATGATGTACAAGAAGGGCGATATCAAGGACAACGCCTTTGGCCGCAACTACCTGACGCGCGTCATCGGACGCAACGACGAGGAGTTGGCGGCCAATTCGCCGACCTCGCTTGCGTCCAGCATCAAGGCGCCGGTGTTCCTCGCCCACGGTGAGCGTGACGAGCGCACGCCGATTGCACAGGCCAATGCGATGCGTGCGGCACTGGTTTCCGCCGGCAAGCCACCCGAGTGGATGGCGGTTGCGGGCGAAGGCCATGGCTTCTACAACGATGAAAACAGCGCGGCGTTCTATCGTGCGCTGGAAGCGTTCCTGGCGAAGAATATCGGCCAGTAAGCCTGCACCGGCGCCGGTCGCGCGTGCCGAAAGCTGCCCATCACCCCGCCCCTGGTGGTGGGGTGTATGGTGTCCGGGTCGATGAATCGCCCGGACAGGAGCACGTAACCATGATCCCGCAAGCGCATTTCGATCTCGCTGGCAAAGTGGCCATCGTCACCGGTGGTGGCAACGGTATTGGTCGCGCCAGTTCCCTGATGTTGGCGGCGTACGGCGCGGCCGTCGCCATCGCCGACCTGAAGCTTGCTGCTGCAGAAAAGGTGGCAGCGGAGATTGTCGCGGCCGGCGGCATGGCCTTGGCCCTGGAGTGCAACGTGCTCAAGGACGAGGACCTGGTTCGCGTGGTCGAGCGCACGGCGGCTGAACTTGGCGGCATCCACATTCTGGTCAACAACGCCGGTGGCGGTGGTGCCGGTCGCGAGAGTCCGTTCGAGATCAGCGTGGAGCAGTTCGAGCGGCCCTTCCAGATCAATGTATTCAGTGCGTGGCGGCTGTCGCAGCTGTGTGCGCCGCACATGAAGCAAGCGGGCTATGGCTCGATCATCAACATGTCGTCGATGAGCTCGATCAACAGGAGCCCGGCGATCAGTGCCTATGCTGCGTCAAAAGCGGCGATCAATCATATGACCGCGAACCTCGCGCATGACTATGGCCCGGCCGGGATCCGGGTCAATGCGGTGGGGCCGGGTGCGGTACGCACCGATGCCTTGGCGACGGTGCTGACGCCGGAGATCGAGGGGCGGATGCTGTCGCATACGCCGATCAAACGCCTGGGTGAGGCCGACGACATTGCCGGTGCGGTGCTGTATTTCGCTGCGCCGATCTCCAACTGGGTCAGTGGCCAGACCTTGTTCGTCAATGGTGGCGGTGTGCAGACGCTGGATTGATGCCCTGCTTATTCCGGTAGCGTGGACAGGAACTCGATCACGGCCTGGCGACGTGCCGGGTCGGAGGTGGCATTGACCATCTTGCTGCCGGGTATCTGTTTGGTCGGTGACTTGATGAAGGCATCCAGGGTCTGCGCATCCCAGATGATGCCGCTGGCCTTCATTGCGTCGGAGTAGTTGTAGCCCGGAGCGGTGCCGGCCTTGCGGCCAATCACGCCATGCAGATTGGGGCCAACGCGGTGGCCGAGGTTGGCGCGGGTGTCGTGGCAACCAGCACAGATGGCGAATGCGCGTTCGAGTTCGCGTTGATGTGGATCGGCATTGGCCGAGTGGTTGAAGGCATCGCGCTGGCCGCAGGCGCTGAGCGTCAGGCAGGCGAGGGCGATCAGTGGCAGGCGGGGCATTGCTTTCTCGGTGCAGGGGCGGCCGTGGCTGTTCGGCGTTGGCAATGATGGCTGGTGCTGGGAGGGGAAGCAAAGGGCTTGAGTTTTTCGCGGGTTGGGGTGGATGGAGAGCTTTGAAGGAATGGCTGAAGCAGAGGCAAAAACGGAGGCAGAAGCAGAAGCCCCCTCATCCGCCCGTTGGGCACCTTCTCCCGCAAGCGGGAGAAGGGAGACTTCATGCTTTCTGTCGTCGGTTGGAAAGGCCGAAGCAAAGCCAAAGCCAAAGCCAAAGCCAAAGCCGAAGCCAAAGCCAAAGCCGAAGCAAAGGCAAAGACCAAATGCAAAAGCCAAATGCCAAATGCCAAAGCAGAAGGCCAAAGCAGCAAGCCAAAGCAGCGAGCCAAAGCAGAAAGCCAAAGCAGAAAGCCAAAGCAGCGAGCCAAAGCAGAAAGCCAAAGCAGAAAGCAATTCATCTGCCCGTTGTGCTTTTCGCGTTCAGACGCCGAAATGCTTCAAAGCGTCGATTGAGCTGAGAGTGTTCGGCTGCGGAAAAAATTCGCGCAGTACGCCGAAGTCAGTAATGCTGGCCCACGCAGATTCGTCCCGAAGTCATCCCCTCTCCCGTTTACGGGAGAGGGGTAGGGGTGAGGGCAGCTTTTGAGCTTTTGGCATTCCAAGCTTCTAAGCTTCCAGGCCTTCCGGCTCATAGCTTCAAAGCCCCCACCAAAAAATCATCACTTCTTCGCAGCAAACGTCTTATCCAGACTCTGCTCAAAGGTGTGATACCCGATCCGCTCATACAGTTCCTCGCGGGTCTGCATGGTGTCCACCACATTGCGCTGGTGGCCATCGCGACGGATCGCGGTATACACGTTCTCCGCGGCCTTGTTCATCGCGCGGAACGCCGACAGCGGATAGATGCACATCGCCACACCCACCGAACCCAGCTCCTCGGTGGAGAACAAAGGCGTCTGCCCGAACTCGGTGAGGTTGGCCAGCACTGGCACCTTCACCGCATCGACAAAGCGCTTGTACGTCTCAAGGTCATACGAGGCTTCGGCAAAGATGCCATCGGCGCCGGCCTCGACGCAGGCCAGCGAACGCTCGATCGCCGCGTCCACGCCTTCCATCTGGATCGCATCGGTACGCGCGATCAGGAAGAAATCGGCATCAGTCTTGGCATCGGCCGCGGCCTTGACCCGGTCCACCATCTCGCCCAGCGACACGATTTCCTTGTTGGGGCGGTGGCCGCAGCGCTTGGCGCCGACCTGGTCTTCGATATGGCAGGCCGCCGCACCGGCCTTGATCAGTGACTTCACCGTACGCGCGATGTTGAACGCGCTCGGACCAAAGCCGGTGTCGATGTCCGACAGCAGCGGCAGGTCACAGACGTCGGTGATGCGGCGGATGTCGGTGAGCACGTCGTCCATGGTGTTGATGCCCAGGTCCGGCAGGCCCAGCGAGCCGGCGGCGACGCCGCCACCGGACAGGTAGACCGCACGGAAGCCCGCCCGCTTGGCCAGCAACGCGTGGTTGGCGTTGATCGCACCGGGGATCTGCAGCGGGCTTTCCTGTGTGAGCGCCGCGCGGAAGCGGGCGCCTGGACTGACAATGCTCATCAAAACTCCTGTGGGTTGATGGCGACGTTTACATCGCCGGATAGTTCGGTCCGCCACCACCCTGCGGGGTCACCCACACGATGTTCTGGGTCGGGTCCTTGATGTCGCAGGTCTTGCAGTGAACGCAGTTCTGCGCGTTGATCTGCAGGCGGGTATCGCTGCCTTCGCCGACGAACTCGTAGACGCCAGCCGGGCAGTAACGTGCTTCCGGGCCGCCATAGGTGGCCAGGTTGACCTTCACCGGCACGCTGGCGTCCTTCAAGGTCAGGTGGCTGGGCTGGTCTTCTTCGTGATTGGTCGAGGACAGGAACACCGAGCTCAGGCGATCAAACGTCAGCACGTTGTCGGGCTTGGGATAGTTGATCTTCGGCTGGCTGGCGGCCGGCTCCAGGCACTCGTGGTCGGCCTTGGTGCGGTGGATGGTCCACGGCGCATTGCGGATGCCCAGCTTGGGCAGCAGCCACTGTTCGATGCCGGTCATCAGCGTGGCCAGGGTGCGGCCCTTCTTGAACCACTGCTTGAAGTTCTTGGCCTGCATCAGCTCGGCCTTCAGCCAGCTGTTCTCGAAGGCTTCCGGATAGGCGCTCAGCTCATCGCGCGAGCGACCGGCGACCAGCGCATCGAACGCGGCCTCGGCGGCCAGCATGCCGGTCTTGATCGCGGCGTGGCTGCCCTTGATGCGGCTGACGTTGAGGTAGCCGGCTTCGCAGCCGACCAGCGCACCGCCTGGGAACACGGTCTTGGGCAGCGACAGGATGCCGCCGGCGGTGATCGCACGTGCGCCGTAGGCAACGCGCTTGCCGCCTTCCAGGTGCTTGCGGATCGCCGGGTGGGTCTTGAAGCGCTGGAATTCCTCGAACGGGCTCAGCCACGGGTTCTTGTAGTCCAGGCCGACCACATAGCCGATCGAGACCTTGCCGCCTTCGGCGTGGTACAGGAAGGCACCGCCGTAGGTGTCGTTGTCCAACGGCCAGCCAGCGGCGTGCACCACCAGGCCCGGCTCGTGCTTGGCCGGATCGATCTGCCACAGCTCCTTGATGCCCAGGCCATAGGCCTGCGGGTCCTTGCCGGCGTCGAGTTTGAACCTGCTGATCAGCTGGCGGCCGAGGTGGCCACGCGAGCCTTCGGCGAAGATCGTGTACTTGGCATGCAGTTCCATGCCGCGCTCGTAGTTCGGGCCCGGCGTGCCGTCCTTGTGGATGCCCATGTCGCCGGTGGCCACGCCCATCACCGCGCCGTTCTCGTCGTACAGCACTTCGGCGGCGGCAAAGCCCGGGAAGATCGACACTTCCAGCGCTTCGGCCTGCTGCGCCAGCCAGCGGCTGACTTCGCCCAGGCTGATGATGTAGCTGCCATCGTTGTGGAAGCATTCCGGCAGCAGGGCGTGCGGCGTGCTCTTGGCGCCGGTTTCATTCAAGAACAGGAATTCGTCGCGGGTGACGGCCTGCCGCAGCGGCGCACCGCGTTCCTTCCAGTCCGGGAACAGCTCGTTGAGCGCGCGCGGGTCCATCACCGCACCGGACAGGATGTGCGCGCCGGGCTCGGAGCCTTTCTCCAATACGCACACCGACAATTCCTGGCCCTTCTCGACCGCCAGCTGGCGCAGGCGGATGGCGGTGGCCAGACCGGCAGGGCCGGCGCCGACGATGACGACGTCAAATTCCATCGCTTCGCGCGGCGGCAGGGCGGTGTTGGCTTCAGTGTTCATGCAAGGGCTCTTGGGTAAAGGCCGGCGCGGTTTGGGCGACGACGGTTGCCTGGAACCGCCGCCTCAACGTGAGGCGGCGATGATCTGCGAAGGCGCAGCGTTCCAGATCAGCCCTGCGTTGTCTGCCAGATGGGAGAACACGCGTTCCAGGTGCTTGATGCGGTGCGGCTGGCCCATCACCCACGGGTGGATGTTGAGCGCGAGCAGGCGACCCTGTCCGTTGCGCTGCGCTTCCTCCAGCAGGAAATCGCAGGCATCGACCATCTGGTCCGCATACTCGGCCTCGGCATGCAGATTTTCGCCGACGATGAAGCGATCTTCCAATTCCAGTGACAACGGCAGTGCGGTGAGCGGGCCGTTGGCGGTCTGGAAGGGGTAGGGCAGCTCGTCGTTGATCCAGTCACCAAACCACTGCAAACCGGCCTGTTGCAGCAGTTCCGGGGTGTTTTCGGACTGCGATCTGGCCGGTGACAACCAGCCCTGGATGGGGGCGTCCGAATACGGGGCCAGCGCGGCCAAACTGCGCTGGATGTATTCAGCTTCGCGCGCCGGGTCCAGCCCGCCGTAGTGCACGCTGTCCATGTTCCAGCCGTGCGCGACCAGCTCGGCGCTGCGCGCCTTGAGCCGACGCAGCAGGGCCGGGTAGCGTTCGGCCAGCTCGCCGTTGACCGCAGTGCTGGCGCGCAGACCGTACTTTTCCAGCGCATCCAGTACGCGGAACACGCCGACCCGGTTGCCGTAATCGCGCAGCGTGTAATGGCGCAGGTCCGGATAGGGCATGACCATCGCACCGTGCGGTTTGAAGCCCTCGCCCTTGGGGTTGAGCGGGAAGTGCTCCAGGCTCAGGTTGATCCACAGCGCCAGCGGCTTGTCGTCGGGCCAGCGCACGGCCGGGCGCTCGGCCAGCATCGACCAGCTGTAGCGCGCATGGTCCATGCCATGGCGCAGCTGCGGGTACTCCAGGAAGCTGCGATCCAGGCTCATGCCGCGTCCTCCGCGTTGATCGCCGTCATCGAGGCAAGCGCATCGTCGTAGTGCTTGTCCAGATAGTGCTGGGCGATCTCGCGGCCGGTGGCCTTCCACACCTTGTCGTGGCTGCAGATGTAGTCCATCGCATCGTGGAAAGCGGCCAAGCGGTGCGGGTGGCTGACCTGGTAGGCATGCAGCGGCACGCACATCACCGTGCCGGAGTTTTCGCCTTCGGCGTACAGGCGGTCGAAGGCGTCCTTGATCATCTGCCCGTAACGGCGCGGCTCGATCTTGTTGGTGACGTAGACGATGGTGTCGTTGAGCTCCAGCGAGTACGGCACCGACACGAAGCGCTTGCCCGAGCGGGTTTTCACCGGCGTTGGCTGGTCGTCGTGGAACAGGTCGCAGGTATACAGGCCACCGGCCTCGGCGAACAGGTCGATGGTGGCGTCGGAATGCGACAGCGCTGGTGCCAGGTAGCCATCGCAGTGCTGGCCGGTGTGCTCGGCGATCAGCGCCATCGAGTGCGCGATCATCTCCCGCTCCTGCGCCTCGTCCATGCCGTAGGTGTAGCGGGTGTTGTAGATGCCGTGGCTGAAGAATTCCCAGTTGCGTTCGGCTGCCATCTGGATCACTTCCGGATGGTGCTTGAGCATGGCCGTGGACAGCGATACCGAGCCGCGCAGGCCGTACTGGTCCATCACCCGCATCATCCGCTGGTGACCGACGCGGTTGCCGTAGTCGCGCGTGCCATAGCCCTGGATGTCCGGCAATGGACGCGGCCACGGTTTGCGCTGCGGGTTGGCCGGCGGCGCGTACTCGTAGAACTCGATGTTGGGCGCGATCCACAGCGCCACGCGGGCACCGCCCGGCCATTCGATCTTCGGACGGCTGTCGTAGGGCCAGTAGTCGAACAGGCCGGGGTCGGACTTGGTCGTGGCGTTCATGCGCGCAAGGCCTGCAGCTGTGCGGCCACATGCTCGACCGGCTCCACGTCGCCGTACTTGAGCATGATGTCGCTGAGGTTGGCGAAGTGCGGGATCTCGTGCTTGTCGGCCACGCATTCCTCCGGAACGATGCTGCGGTAGCCGCGCGACAGGCTGTCGATCACGCAGGCGCGGATGCAGCCCGAGGTCGAGCCGCCGGTGATGATCAGCGTGTCGATCTTGTGGAAGGTCAGCAGCGACCACAGGTTGGTTTCGAAGAACGGGCTGGCCATGCGCTTGTGCATGACGATGTCGCCGGGCTGCACGTCGGCGCGTGGATCGAACTGCGCGCGCTCGGAGCCGTGCTTGATGTTCTGCAGCGAGTCCGGGGTGTTGGTGCGGGTGCCCCAGGTGCCGGCGTCTTCGCCCGACTCCAGGTACGCCACATACGTCCACACCACCGGCAGGCCGAGCGCGCGCACCTGCACCGACAGCGCATTGATGTGCTCGATCTGGCGCGGGTCGGTCTCATACGCGGTCTTGAACGCGGCCAGGTCGGTATAGGCGCGTTGCACATCGATGTTGACGATGGCCGGGCGCGCGCCGAAGCCGAACTTGGCGCGGTTGGGGTTGGCCTTGACCTGCTCCCAGTACTGGCGGGCGGTGAGGTTGGACGTTTCCATCACGGGCATGGGGTCTCTCCGTTGCAGTAGTGGGGATCAGGCGGCCGAAGCGCGCGCGCGTTCGTCGCGCACCAGCGTTGCGGCCAGCAGGGCCAGCACGATCAGCACGCAGATCAGGCTGAAAGCGATGTGGTAGCTCTTGGTGATATCGAAGATCTTGGCCGTTACCCAGATGCCGAGGCCGGCGGTGGTCGCATCGAGCAGGGTGATGGTGCCGAGGATCTTGCCGGCCGAGCCCAAGCCGAAGGCGTTGACCGCCAGCAGCTGGATCATCGTGTACAGGCCACCCCAGCCAAGCCCGAACAGGGCCAGCGAGTACCAGATCAGGTCGGCGCGCATCGTCGCCAGGATCAAAGCGCCTGCGGCCATGATGCCCAGGTTGACCAGGAACACGCGCTTGGCCGGCAATACATCGGCAAGGAAGCCGAAGATGAACTTGCCCACCATCGCCAGCCCGAACATCAGGCCAAGGCCATTGCCAGCGGTGGCCGGCTCAAAGCCGAGGTCGCGCATGTGCAGGAACAGGTTGGACGCGACCGCCATGATCGAAAAGAAGGTGGTCATCGCCACGAAGGCCAGCACCCAGAAGGTGCGGGTGCGCATCGCCTGCTGGTAGCTCAGGTCGGGCAATGAAGACGCCGCAGGCTTGCCGGCGGCTGCCTTGGCGGCCAGCGTGTCCGCGCCCCACGGCTGGATGCCGCCCGGGCGGGGGCTGCGCACGAACAGGAAGGCCAGGATCAGGAAGGCCAATGGAATTGCGGCTTCCCACAGCAGCGCGGCGCGCCAGTCCATGCTCTGCATCAGCTGCACGCCGAGTTTGGGGAACACCATGCCGCCGAGGCTGGTACCGACCAGGGCAATGCCGATCGCGGTGCCGCGATGGGTGGCAAACCACTGCGAGACGAAGATCACCGCCACATTCAGGCCGGCGGCGACCAGCACCGCGGCAAAGCCGACGTGGATCCAGTACAGGTGGGCCAGCGAATGGATGTGTGCATAAGCCGCATACAGCGCCGCCAGCAGCGCGATGCCGGCCAGCACCAGCTTGCGCGGGCCGACCTTGTCGATCAGCGCACCCAGGAACGGCGCCATCCAGCCGGCCAGCACCAGGGTGATCAGGTCGCGCAGCTTGAGCTCGCTGCGGCTCCAGCCGAAGTCCTTGAGCAGGGATTCGTCGAAAGCGGTGAGGCCGGTCACGGTCAGGCCGTTGGAGACCAGCAGCACCAGCATCCCCATCAACGCCATCAACCACGGGTAATAACGCTTCAACTTCATCGACGCACCTCAAGAGTTGGGTTATGGCAGGTAGATACGCCGATGGGGGACTTCCGCCGCCGACGTTGACCGGGAGCGGATGGCATGCCTACACTTTGTCCGGACAAAGTGTGCCACAGTCTTTTACCCGGGAGGAAGCCATGCAAACCGTGATCGTCCTGTTCAACCTCAAAGCCGGCGTCAGCCGTGAGGAATACGAGGCCTGGGCGCGTGCCAGCGACCTGCCGGTGGTCAATGCGCTGCCGTCGGTGGAGACGTTCGAGGTACTCAAGGCCAGCGGTCTGTTGATTGGTGAAGGCAGCTCCCCGTACGACTACATCGAGCTGATGCGCATCCCGGACATGGCCGCCTTCGGCGCAGACCTCGCCGACCCGAGCGTGCAGGCCGGTGCAGCGCAGTTCCAGCAATACGCTGACAATCCGTTGTTCATCCTCACCAGCGCGCTGTAAGCGCACAAGGAACATTGGTCATGGCTCGTTTCCCCGAATTGCAGGGCAAGGTCGCACTCATCACCGGCGCTGGTCGCCGCGCCGGCCTGGGCGAGGGCATTGCCCGCCGCCTGCTGCAGGAAGGCTGCAAGGTGGTGCTGACCGACATCGGCAAGGTGCGCGGCGCCGAGATGCCGGTCACTGCGGTGGGTACCGACGAGGAGCTGGCGCAGGTTGCCGCCGAATTGGCTGCCGGCAGCGGTGGCGAGTGCGTGGCGATGGCATTGGATGTGCTGGAAGAGGCGCAGGTGGAGGCGGTGGTCAAGGCCACGGTCGAGCGCTTCGGCCGCCTCGACATCCTGGTCAACAACGCCGGCATCGGCTATTTGATGAAGTCGCTGGTCGACATCGATGTCAGGGAGTGGGACGCGGTGCTGGGTGTGAACCTGCGTGGCGCCTTCCTGACCATCAAGCATGCCGGGCGGCAGATGATTGCCCAGGGTGGTGGCCGCATCGTCAACATTGCCTCGCAGGCGGCCAAGTCGGCGTTCCCGCATGCAGCGGCGTATTGCTCGTCCAAGCATGGTTTGGTGGGGCTGACCCGCGTTGCGGCGCTGGAGTTGGGTGCGCATGGGATCAACGTCAACGCGGTGTGCCCGAACCATGTGACCACGGGTCTGGGGGCTTGGCAGAACGAATATTTCGCCGAGAAGCAGGGCAAGAGCGTGGAGCAGTACCTGGCGGACATGCGTGCGCGCATTCCGGCTGGGCGCGCGGGTCTGCCTTCGGATACGGCCGCAGCCACGGCGTTCCTGTGCTCGGACGATGCGGTGTACATCACTGGTGAGGCGATCAATGTTTCTGGTGGTGAGGAGAACCATTGAGATAGGGACTCTTCGCGACCCCCTGGCAGATCGTCATTCCCAGCCAACCTCCAGATCGTCATTCCCGCGAAGGCGGGAATCGCTCTTGCTCCGGCTCGTCATTCCCGCGAAGGCGGGAATCGCTCTTGCTCCGGCTCGTCATTCCCGCGAAGGCGGGAATCGCTCTGGCCTTTGACTTCCACGTCAAAGGCGAAAGGGCAAAGGCAAAGGCGAAGAACGAAGAACGAAGAACGAAGAGCGAAGAGCGAAGAGCGATTCCCGCCTTCGCGGGAATGACGGCATAAGGCATAAGGCAGAAGCAGCAAAGTAACAGCAGAAAAGCACAAGCAGAAAAGCAGCAAAGCAGCACAGCAGCACAGCAGCAAAGCAGCACAGCAGCAAAGCAGCACAGCAGCAAAGCAGCAACCCCACCACGCACCTCAACAACCGCACCGAGACCACCATGTCCAAACCCGCCTACCAGTGGCCCAACAATGCACGCCTGGCCTTGTCCGTGGTCGTCAATGTTGAAGAGCTGTCCGAGTACAACGTGGGCCAGGGTGACAAGATCACCGAGCCGGTGGACGAGCTGCACGTCACCCTGTCCAAGCCGGTGCGCAACTACGGCAACGAATCCAACTACCGCTACGGCGTCAACGAAGGCCATGCGCGCGTATCCGCGCTGCTGGACAGGTACAACGTCACCAGCACCTATACCGCTGCTGCAGTGTCGCTGGAGCGCGCACCGGAAATCGCCGACTACCTGCGTGGCAGCCGCCACGAAGTGTGTTCGCACGGTCACCGCTGGGTCCACCAGTTCCGCTTCAACGAGGAACAGGAGCGCCAGTTCATCCGCGACGCTGCCGACAGCATCGAGAAGACAACGGGCGCACGCCCGGTGGGTTGGCTATCGCGTTACCTGCATACGGCTTCCACCCGCCGGCTGTTGCAGGAAGAAGGCTTCCTCTACCACATGGACGATTACTCAGCCGACGCGCCGTTCTGGGGCGATGTCGACAGCAGCGACAAGCCGATGATCGTGGTGCCGTACCAGCTCGACACCAATGACATGAAGATGTGGGTGGCGCCGTCCTACCTGCCCAAGGATTGGCTGGACTACGCCATCGACAGCTTCGACACGCTGTACACCGAAGGCGAGCACAGTCCAAAGGTGATGTCGTTGGGCCTGCACCTGCGCATCATCGGCCGCCCGGGTCGCATTGGCGCATTCGAGAAGTTCCTGCAATACGTCGCGCAGAAGCCAGGCACCTGGTACGCAACGCGTCGTCAGATCGCCGAACACTTTGCTTCACAGGTGGCTGCACCATGAGCGCCGCACTGAACAACCCGCGCCGCTGCCTGCTGTTCGTGCCGGGCTCGCGCCCGGAGCGCTACGCCAAGGCAGTGGCCACCGGTGCCGACCAGGTCTGCATCGATCTGGAAGACGCGGTTGCTCCGGCGGACAAGGAAAGCGCGCGTGCTTCGCTGTTCGCGTTTCTTGCGGAGACGCAGGATAGCCGTAGCGAAATCGGCCTGCGCATCAATCCCCTGTCTACCGAACTGGGGCAAGCGGATCTGAAGGCATTGGCGGCGTCAGGCTTGAATCCCGCTTTCGTGATGCTGCCAAAAGTCGAAACCGTGGCCGAACTGCAGCAGGCCGATGCTGCACTCGCCGGCATCGACACCGTGTTCATCGCACAGATCGAAACGCCGAAGGGTCTGCTGGATGCGCGCGCGCTGGTCAACGCCATTCCGCGTCTGCAGGCGCTGATGTTCGGTGGTTTCGACTACATCGTCGCGCTGCGTGGTCGTGCCGGCTGGGACAGCTTCTTCCACCCGCGCGTACAGTTGGCGACGATCGCCGCCGAAGCCGGTGTCGGCTGTCTCGACGTGCCATTCCTCGACATCAAGGACGAAGCCGGGCTGGTCAATGAAACCGACCACGTGATCGACCTTGGCTTTACCGCCAAGGCAGCGATCCATCCGGCCCAGGTCGATCCCATCCAAAGCCGCTACCTGCCAACCGCAGGCGAGTACGAGCGCGCCCAGCGCGTGATCGCCGCCCTGGCCGCAAGCGGCGGCGAAGCCATCCAGCTCGACGGCAAGCTTGTGGATCGTCCCATCGAAATTGCCGCCGAACGCGCAATCGCACTCGGTGCACTCGGCGTACGCGCCGGCTGACCGCAACGCTCCAGTGAACGCCTGATCGCCCCCTCTTTGACCAAGCTGCGCCCAGCGCCAGCCCAACCCGCACCAAAAGGACATCGTCATGGTTCAGAACGTCAAGCAGATCTCCGAAAACCGCTTCCGCGAAACCTTCGGCCGCTACTACGAAGAGTTCAATGTCGGCGACATCTACGAGCACCGCCCGGGTCGCTCGATCACAGAGACCGACAACACCTGGTTCACCCTGCTGACGATGAACACCCATCCGATGCACTTCGACAAGGAATACGCCAAGGCATCGGAGTTCGGCAAGATCATCGTCTGCTCGCCATTCACCGTGGCGCTGATGGTCGGCATGAGCGTTACCGACGTCAGCCAGAAGGCCGTGGCCAACCTGGGTTGGAGCGAGATCAAGATGACCCACCCGCTGTTCGTCGGTGACACCCTGGTGGCCGAATCGGAAGTGCTGGAAAAGCGCGAATCCAAGTCGCGTCCGGGCGCTGGCATCGTCACCTGCCGTACCGATGGTTTCAACCAGGACGGCAAGCTGGTCTGCACCTTCAACCGCACCATGCTGATCGCAAAGCGCGGCCATTCGGTGGAAGACAAGGTCAACTACTGAGGCGCGATGATGAGCACCGAACCGGAACAGCTGTGGGGCCCTGAGGAAGAACAGGCGTTGCTGGATTCGATCGACCACTGGGTCGAGAAATCCGTTGCGCCAATCGCCCAGGAATACGATCAGGAAGACAAGTACCCGCATCACCTGGTCGAGGAGATGAAGGACCTCGGCCTGTTCGGTGCCACCATCTCGCCCGAATATGGCGGCCTGGGTTTACCGGCGCGCATCTACGCCAAGATCGTGATCAAGGTGTCCTCGGTATGGATGGCGCCGACCGGCATCTTCAACTCGCACCTGATCATGGCCGCAGCCATCGAGCGTTGTGGCACGGAGGCGCAGAAGCGCACGTACCTGCCGCGCATGGCCACCGGCGAGCTGCGGGGTGCATTGGGCTTGACCGAGCCCAATGCCGGCACCGATCTGCAGGCAATCCGCACGGTCGCCAAGCGCGAGGGCGATCATTACGTCATCAACGGCGCCAAGACCTGGATCACCAATTCCATGTATGGCGACATGGTGCTGCTGCTGGTCAAGACCGACCCGGAGGCGCAGCCGCGCCACAAGGGCATGACCATGTTCATTGCCGAGAAGGGTGAGGGCTTCATCGTCGCCAAGAAGCTGAAGAAGTCCGGTTACCGCGCCATCGACACCTGCGAGCTGGTGTTCCAGGACTACAAGGTGTCGGCTGACTGCATGCTCGGCGGCGTTGAAGGCCAGGGGTTCCAGCATGCGGTGGGTGGACTGGAGTTGGGTCGTATCAATGTGGCGGCGCGTGGCTGCGGCATTGCCGAGGGCGCACTGCGCCTGTCGGTGCGCTATGCGCAGGAGCGCATGACCTTCGGCAAGCCGATCGCCGAGCACCAGGCCATCCAGCTCAAGCTGGGCGAGATGGCCGCCAAGGTTGAAGCCTCCAAGCTGCTGATCGAGAGTGCGGCCAACGCTTATGACAAGGGCGAGCGCTGCGACATGGAAGCGGGCATGGCCAAGTACTTCGCCACCGAAACCGGCGCGTACTGCGCGCAGGAAGGCATGCGGATTTTTGGTGGCTACAGCTACTCGGTGGAATACGACATCGAGCGTTTCCATCGTGACGCCATGCTGATGTGCATTGGTGAAGGCACCAATGAAATGCAGCGCATCATCATTGCCAAGCAGCTGGTGGCCAGGAACAAGATCTGACGCTCAAAGCCCCTCTCCCACCGGGAGAGGGGTTGGGGTGAGGGTAAGGGCGAAGCCTGCTGGTACTGGTGGCGCCAACCCTCATCCGCCCCTTCGGGGCACCTTCTCCCGAAGGGAGAAGGGAGAAGGCATCCCTTCTCCGCGGTCCTCAACCGCCGCGGTGCTTTTTACAAACCAGAGGCCACACATGAAAGACCTTCCCCTGCAGGGACTGCGCATCCTTGCCGTCGAACAGTACGGTGCTGGCCCCTATGGCTCGATGCATCTGGCCGACCTCGGCGCGGAAGTCATCAAGATCGAATCCCCTCCGGGCGGCGACGTGTCGCGCGGCACCGGCCCGTACTTCCTTGGCGAAGGCGACAGCCTGTTCTTCCAGACCTTCAATCTCAACAAGCGTTCGTTGCGACTGGATCTGAAAGCCGCCGAAGGCCGCGAAGTCTTTGAAAAGCTCGTCGCCAGCGCAGACGCCGTGCTCAACAACCTGCGCGGCGACCAACCCGGCAAGCTCGGCCTGGACTACGCCACGCTCAGCCAGCTCAACCCGAAGATCGTCTGCGCCCACCTGTCCGCCTATGGGCGCGACAATGAGCGCGCCGCATGGCCGGGCTACGACTACCTGATGCAGGCCGAAGCCGGCTTCATGGCCTTGACCGGCGAGCCGGACGCGCCGCCGGCACGCTTCGGCCTGTCCATGGTCGACTTCATGACCGGCACCACGATGTCGATGGGCCTGCTCGCCGCCATCATCGGTGCGATGCGCACCGGCCTTGGTCGCGATGTGGATGTCAGCCTGTTCGATGTGGCCCTGCACCAGCTCAGCTATCCGGCGACCTGGTACCTCAACGAAGGCCACCGCACCGAGCGCCTGTCGCGCAGCGCACACCCGTCCACCGTACCCTGCCAGGTCTATCGCACCGCCGACGGCTGGGTGATGGTGATGTGCATGCTGGAGAAGTTCTGGCAAACCTTCGTTGAAGGCATCGGCAGCCCCGCCTGGGCCGCAGAAGCGCGCTTCGCCAGCTTCGCCGAGCGTCGCCAGGTGCGCGAGGAGCTGACCGTGCTCGTCGACGCAATCCTCAGCACCCAGCCCACCGCTTACTGGACACAGAAGTTCGCCGGCCGTATTCCAATCGCGCCGGTGCTGGACATCGCCCAGGCGCTGGACAATCCCTATGTGCGCGATGTCGATATGCTGCAGGACGTCGAGCATGCACAGGGCACGCAACGGCTGCTGCGCAATCCGATCAAGCTGGATGGCCAGCGGTTGAGTGGCAATGCCTGCCCGCCGCTCAACGCCGATGCCGATGCATTGCTGCGCGAGCTGGGCTACAACGATGCAGACCGCGCGCGCCTGCTCGGGGCATGAGGCAACGGAGTCGAAAATGAAGCTCGAAGGTGTACGCGTACTCGATCTGTCGCTGTTCCTGCCTGGGCCGCACCTGACCATGGTGATGGCCGATCACGGTGCCGATGTGATCAAGATCGAGCCGCCCAGTGGTGAGCCGGTACGCGAGGTCGGCTTGAAGCAGGCCGGTGTTTCCACCTGGTTCCGCAATACCCATCGCGGCAAGCGCTGCATCGTGCTGGATCTGAAAAGCGCGGATGGCAAGGCCGCATTCGCCAGGTTGGTCGAGTGGGCCGATGTGGTGGTGGAAGCGTTCCGGCCCGGTGTGGCCCAGCGTCTTGGCATCGACTATGCCAGCTGCAAGGCGATCAATCCGAAACTGGTGTACTGCTCGATCAGCGCCTTCGGCCAGACTGGGCCCAAGGTCAACCGGCCCGCACATGATCTTGCCATGCAGGCCGACACCGGCGTGGTTAGCCTGAATCGCGCGCCGGATGGCACGCCGGCCATGCCGCATATGCCGGTGGCCGACATGGCAGGCTCCCTGATGGCACTCAACGGCATCCTGATGGCCTTGTTCCGCCGCGAACGCACGGGTGAGGGCGACTACATCGATCTGTCGATGCAGGATGCCTTGATGGCGTGGTTGCCGAACGTGCTGGGCCCGCCGTTCGCACTCGGTCGCGACCCGGTGGTCAAGGAAGAACGCAGCTGGGGCGGCAATGCGCTGTACAAGCTCTACCGCTGCGCCGACGACCGCTGGATCGCACTCGGCGGTGCCGAGCACAAGTTCGCCGAGAACCTGTTGAACGCGCTAGGCCGCGCTGATCTGATCCATCTCTGCCATCTGCCACCGGGCAGCGGTCAGGACCCGGTCAAGGCTTTCCTGGCCGAAACCTTTGCCCGCCGCACCTTGGTGGAGTGGACGCTGTTCCTGCACGACATCGACGTGTGCTGGGCACCGGTCAAGACGCTGACCGAAGCCTTCAATGATCCGCATACGCGTGCGCGCGAAATGGTCTGGACAGATGCAAAGGGCGGAACCCACCTGGGCATACCGATCAAGTTCGCCAACGAGCCTGGGCGTATCAATCCGCAGCTGGATGACATCGGTCAGTCCACCGCAGCCGTACTGGCAGAACTAGGCCTCTAGCAAGCTGCGAGCTTTCCTCCCTCCCTTGCGCGAAGCGCAGGGGAGGGTCGGGGAGGGGTGCTCTTGCCTCAAGCACCACTCCAAAAAACTCAGGCGTCGCTACCAATATCGCTGGTCTCATCGGTCACGCTGGCCGCATGACGGCGACGCTGCGCGATCTGCCGCGACTTGGCCTCGATGGCCTCGTTGTCGCGCTTGTTCTTGCGGTACAGCGCATAGCCAATCAAGCCCAGGCCAACAGCCGCAACAGCGACGGTAGCGGTGGGGTTGCGCTTGGCGACGCGGGTGACGGCACGGCCGCCGGTCTTCATCGCACCAATGGCGGCACCGGTCTTGAGCCATTCGGCTGCGCTGGAACCACCGTGCTTGATGTTGCCACCGGCGCTGTTGACCAGTTCCAGTGCACGTTCCAGTGCCGGGCCGGTGATATCGCTGAACTTGCTCATGTGGGGACTCCATGTAGATGAGGGCCAGACCCTCATTCTTACCAGAGGGCCGTGTACGGGATGTTAGCCGGGAAGCGTTGGGCGTGGTTGTGGAAGGCTGAAGCGGGAGTAACGGTGGCGGCGAGCGTCAAAAGCTACCCCTCCCCAACCCTCCCCTGTGCTTCGCACAAGGGAGGGGGCAGAGCGGCTGCGCTGCTCTGACAGATTGCCAAGAACCGCCCCCTCCCTTTGCCGCAGGCAAGGGGAGGGTTGGGGAGGGGTGCTGTTGCTGTTGCTGTTGCTTTTGCACTCGCTTCCGCCTTTGCCCCAAAACCCAAGCAACCCCATTCAAGTCCCCCGAGGCTTCGCCCGATGCGTCGCCGTAGCACTCCAAGGATCATCCGGCCACGGATGCCGTGGATAACGCCCCTTCATTTCTTTCTTAACTTCGGCATAAGTGTTCTGCCAGAAATTGCGCAGGTCACCGGTTACCTGCAGGGGCTTTCCGCCCGGCGACAGCAGGTGCAACAGCAAGGGCACGCGCCCATCGGCAATACGCGGCGTATCGGCCAGGCCAAACAGCTCCTGCAACTTCACCGCCAGCACCGGCGGGCGCGGGCTGACGCCGTCGTCATCCAGCGCGTACTCGATGCGTCGCTCCATCCCCGAAGGCACGCTGATACGCGTCGGCGCATGACGATCCACCAGCTGCCGCTTGCTCCAGTCGATGCCGGACTTCAGGGCTTCGCCGAGCTCTTCCTCGGACAGGGCTTCCAGGCGTGTCTTGCCGTTGAAGGCTGGCAACAGCCAATCGTCCAACGTCTCCAACAGCGCCGCATCGGATAAGTCGGGCAGTTCGAGCTCCGGCATCCAGTGCCGCAGGCCCATCACCCGCCAGCGCAGTTGCTGCAGGTTCTCGGTCCATGGCAAGGCATCCAGGCCCAGTTCGCGGACCGCATCTGTCAGTGCGCGTGCAGCGCGTGCCGGGTCCACCTGTCCTGCCGGGCGGCTGTCCAGCACGATGCGCTCGAAGCTGCTTTCACGACGCGCTTCCAGTGCGCGCTTGGCGCTGTTCCAGCGCACCACGTCCTGCGTCTTGAAACGATCAGGAAAGTCACGGCGCAGCCGCTGTTCGTCCACCGGTGCCGCACGCAGGATCAGCGCATCGCGCGGGTCGTGGCGCAGTTCGCTGATCACCAGCCAGGGCTCGCCACGCAGATCGCTGTTGTCGAACTGGCGTGCGCTGCGGCCATTGGCCAGCTGGTAGCGCTGTGGGTCGTTCGGGTGCTGGGTGGCGATGCGGTCGGGGAAGGCGTGGGCGAGAAGGTCGCCGAGTTCATGCGCTTCGATATCGGCTGGCGGCGTCGCATCACAGCGCAGGCGGCGGCGCCATTGCTTGGCCGCCGCATCGATGGCGGCCAAGCCACCGCGGTTGGCATCGTAAGGCGCGCGGCCATTGCGGAAGGCGGCAAGGGCGCGCCAACGCGCGGCCAGTGCGTCACCGCCTTGGCGCAGTGGATCGCGTGCTTCCAGCAGTGCGGCAACGTCGGCGGCCAACGCCTGCTCGCGCGGATTGCCCGCAGACAGCAGCATCGCCGCCATGCGCGGATGCGTGCCCATCGCCAGCATGCGCTTGCCCAGCGCGGTGATGGTGTTGTCTGCGCTCAAGGCGCCCAGCCGCTGCAGTAGTTCGCGCGCGGCCGACAAGGCGCCGCTCGGAGGTGGATCGACGAAGCGCAGCGCGTCACTGCCCCAGGCCGCCAGTTCCAGCGCCAGACCGGCCAGCTCCACCTGCGCCATTTCCGGGCGCCGCTGTGATTCCAGCCGCTGTGATTGCGGCCACAGCCGCCACGCCCAACCGGAAGCAACGCGGCCGGCACGACCGGCGCGCTGGTCGGCCGAAGCCTGCGAGATGGCCACCGCATCCAGTCGCGAGAAGCCGCTGTTGGGGTCGTAGCGCGGCTCGCGTGCCAAGCCGGCATCGATCACCACACGCACGCCGGGCAGGGTGACGGAGGATTCGGCGACATTGGTGGCCAGCACCACCCGGCGGCGGCCGTCCGGATCGGGCTGCAGCACGCGGCTTTGTTGTTCGATGGGCAGCTCGCCGTGGAGGGGGAGGACCTCATATCCTTCTCCCGCCGGGAGAAGAGCCTGTCCCCGCGAAGGCGGGGATGGCCGAGCGCCGGATGAGGGTGCGGGCGAAGCCTCATGCAATTGGACCGTGCGGGTGGCTGCGCCACCTACCCTCTCCCCAACCCCTCCCCCGGAGGGGGAGGGGCTCAGAGCGGCCTGCACCCGCGCTATCTCCCGCTGCCCCGGCAGGAACACCAGCACGTCGCCAGGATGCTCGGCCAGCGCCTGTTCCACCGCGCGCCGGGCCTGGGCTTCCAACGTCTCGTCGCGCCGTGCCGGGAAATGACTTATCTCCACCGGATAGTTGCGGCCTTCGCTGGACAGGCGCGGCGCATCCAGGAACTGCGCCAGCCGCTCACCATCCAGCGTCGCCGACATCACCACGATGCGCAGGTCGTCGCGCAGTTGCGATTGCACGTCCAGCGCCAAGGCCAGGCCAAGATCGGCGGACAGATGGCGCTCGTGGAATTCGTCGAACAGCAGTGCGCCCACGCCTTCCAGCAGCGGGTCGTCCTGCAGCATGCGGGTCAGGATGCCTTCGGTGACCACCTCGATGCGGGTACGCGCCGAAACCTTGTTCTCGAAGCGGATGCGGTAGCCGACGGTTTCGCCAACCGCCTCACCCAGCTGTTTGGCCATGAAAGTGGCGGCACTGCGCGCGGCGACCCGGCGCGGTTCCAGCATGATGATCTTGCCGCCCTGCAGCCACGGCGCTTCCAGCAGCGCCAACGGCACCTGGGTGGTCTTGCCGGCGCCGGGCGGTGCTTCCAGCACCAGCCGCGTGTGCGCGACCAGCTGCTGGAGGATGTCGGGGAGCAGCGGAGTGATGGGGAATGCTATTGCCATTGCAGCATTGTAGAAGCCGCGCGCCAGATGCGCCGCCGCAAGCCCGTAGCCCGGGTAAGCGCAGTGCACCCGGGCTACCAGCTACAGGTTAGGAGGTCGCATTCTTCGTGCAGGTGAGGAATACCTTTTCTGGATCGAAAGCTCCCTGTCCGGGATCAGGGAGCAACCTGTTGCTCTCATCCTCCTTCCAATAGTCATACGCTGCCTTGCGCAATGCCGGATCATGAATCTGAAAAGCTCCACTGACTTCGAGTTCCTGAGCCAGTCGGTGGTTCGCGTCAAATGCTTCGGTGCCGCTTGGGTAGAACCGCAATCTTCCGCCGCCATGGTTGCGGTGAACATAGCCTTGGGCCATTTCCCCGGTGATCAATGCGGATACAACGAAGCGCCTGATATCTGGCTTGTCATACTCCGGCGTTGGATAGGGAATACATGCACGCGAGCGCTGGAATGCTGCCTCAGCGCGAACCAATGTTGCCTCATCTGGTAGCCACTCGCTGCGATGTTCGCGCATATACGCATCTATCGCAGGCAGTATTGTCAGCTCACGCAGTTTTTCCCCTGCGCTGGCTGTGTCTTCGCCCAATTGCGAGCGTAGGATCGGCTGTTGACCGTAATGCGCAACTACCTCATCTGAGGCATGCGCCAGTGGGATAAAGAGGCTGAACAGCAGCAGGGGTGAAAGGCGCATCACGATTCCTTCGCAGGGCCATGTCGGCGGACTCTAGCACCGAGTCAGGCGGTTATGTAGAGGCGCCCTATAGAATGACCTCTCCCCCAGCAATAGCACCTCCCATGCAACTGATCGACATCGGCGCCAACCTCACCCACGAATCCTTTGATCGCGACATCGACGCGGTGCTGGAGCGCGCGCGCGCCGCTGGCGTGGTGCAGATGGTGATCACTGGTGCCAGCCGCGAGCATTCGCCGATGGCCTTGGCGCTGGCGCAGCGACACCCCGGCTTCCTCTACGCCACGGCTGGCGTGCATCCGCACCACGCCAGTGAGTACACCGACGAATGCGATGCGGAAATGCGTGCGTTGCACACGCATCCGGAAGTGGTGGCAGTGGGTGAGTGTGGCCTGGATTTCAACCGCGATTTCTCGCCGCGACCGTCCCAGCGCAAGGCCTTCGAGCGCCAGCTGCAGATCGCCAGTGAGAACGGCAAGCCGCTGTTCCTGCACCAGCGTGACGCGCACGACGACTTCATCGCGATGATGAAGAACTTCGACGGCAAGCTTGGCCCGGCGGTGGTGCATTGTTTCACCGCCGAGCGCCGCGAACTGTTCGATTACCTGGACCAGGATTGGTATATCGGCATCACCGGCTGGCTGTGCGATGAGCGCCGTGGCGCGCACCTGCGTGAGCTGGTCAAGCACATCCCGGCCGAGCGACTGATGATCGAGACCGATGCGCCGTACCTGCTGCCGCGCACGATGCGGCCGCTGCCCAAGGACCGCCGCAACGAGCCGGCGTTCCTGTCGCATATCGTCGAGGAACTGGCCCGCGATCGTGGCGAAGATGTGGCGGTCACCGCTGCCAACGCTACCGCCGCGACCCGCGCCTTCTTCCGCCTGCCGCCGGTCTGACGGCAGGCGCGAGGCTGAAACCTCAAGCGGCGCGCTGCGCCTCGTAGGCCTGCAGGTGGCAGTAGGCTGCCTGCAGCAGCGGTGCTGATTGCCCGGCGGCAAGTGCACGGCCCAGCATGTCGCCGACGATGTGGGCGGCTTCCACGCGCTGCCCGGCTTCCAGATCACGCAGCATCGATGCTTTGATTGGCGAGCCGGGTCTGGTGATCGCGCCCAGTGCGATTTCCTGTGCCTTGGCGGGGATCGGCTGCCCGGCCTGCGCGGCGACCGCCAGGCATTCGGCGTACAGGGCCTGCATGAAGGCGGTGCCGTGATCGCTGGCAACGATGCTGCCGACATCGGCGCGCATCAGGCAGGTGCCGGCCGCCAGCGCGGTCAGGAAGGTGTACTTGATCCATTGTTCCTGGGCGATATCGGCTGAGGCGACATGGTCGATGCCGGCCTGTTCGCAGGCCTTGGCCAATGCAGCGACGCGTGCGCTGTCGGTTGCGCCATCGCGCTCGCCGAAGGTGATCTTCGCTGGCTTGTCCAGGTGCAGCACGGCACCGTCCTCGGCCTTGGTTGCGCTGATGAAGCACAGGCCGCCAAGTACGTTTGCACGGCCGAAGCGCGCATCCAGCGCGGCGTAGTGACGCAGGCCGTTGAGGATCGGCAACACGGTGGTATTGGCGCCAACGGCAGGTGCGATGGCCTCGATCGAGCTGTCCAGGTCATAGGCCTTGCAGCTGAGGATGACCAGATCGAAGGGCTGATCCCTGGCCAGTTGCGGCAGGGCATCGGCAGTGACGTGGGCGACCGGGAATGCGGCGTCACCAAGCGGACTGCGGATCACCAGGCCATCGCGATCCAGTTGCGCAGCGCGGTTGGCGCGTACCAGGAAGGTGACATCAACGCCGGCCTGCGCCAGCCGACCACCAAAGTAACCGCCGGTACCACCGGCACCGAGAATCAGGATGCGCATCAGCTTGGATATCCATCGACAAAGGGGAGTGAAGACATCATAGGTGTTGCTGCCACGGATTTTGTGGGAGCGGCGTGAGCCGCGAAGCTGAGATTGACTCCGAGCAGAGAAAACATGGTTCGCAATACCCTGGATGCAGCGTCATCTTGGTTTGAGTTTGTGCGAGCTTCGCGGCTTATGCCGCTCCCACAACAAGCAAAACAAAAGCAAAAAAAAGGCGCCTTTCGGCGCCTTCTTTCAGCTACGCAGGCCTACGCCCCGGCGCAGCAGCCACAGGGCCAATGCGGTAAGCGCGGCAACAAAGCCCAGCATCAACGCATACGAGACCCACAACGGCACGTCGCTGCTGCCCAGCAGGCCGTAACGGAACGCATTGACCATGTAGAAGATCGGATTGGCATGCGTCATCGCCTGCGCCCAGCCCGGCAACAAGGTCACCGAGTAGAACACGCCGCCCAGGTAGGTCAGCGGGGTCAGGATGAAGGTCGGTACGATCGCCACGTCATCGAACTTCTTCGCATAGACGGCATTGATGAAGCCGGCCAGCGAGAAAATGGTCGCGCCCAGCAGCACCGTGGTCAGCGTCACCAGCGGATGCGGGATGCGCACGGGGGTGAAGAACATGGCGATGATCAGCACGATCACGCCCACCATCAGGCCACGCAGCACGGCGCCGGCCACATACCCCCACAGGATCACCCAGTTCGGCATCGGGCTGACCAGCAGTTCCTCGACATGGCGGCCGAACTTGGCGCCGAAGAACGAGGAGCTGATGTTGCCGTAGCTGTTCTGGATCACGCTCATCATCACCAGGCCCGGCACGATGAACTGCATGTAGCTGTAGCCGCCCATCTGCCCGATCTTGGAGCCGATCAGGCCGCCGAAGATCAGGAAGTACAGGGTCATGGTGATCGCCGGCGGCACCAGAGTCTGGCCCCAGATGCGCAGGATGCGGTTGACCTCGCGACGAACGATGGTGCCCAGCGCCACCCAGTTGCGGCTGCTGTCGGTCACGGGAACGGGGGTACTCATGCTGCGGTGCTCTCCAGGTTGCCGGTGAGGCGCACGAACAGCTCCTCCAGGCGGTTGCTCTTGGTACGCATCGAACGCACGCGGATGCCGGCGGCATTCAGGGCGTCGAAGACTCGGTTCAGATCCATCGCACGCGGCATGTCCAGGTCCAGCGTATGCGCGTCGGTGGCGACCAGGGTGGCGCCTTCGATCTGCGGCAGCTGCGCGGGCAGCTCACCGTCGATGTCGAACAGGAAGCCTTCCACATCGAGCTTGGCCAGCAGGCCGCGCATCGGGCCCTGCTCGACGATCTGGCCGTGGTTGATGATGGCCAGGTTGCGGCACAGCTGCTCGGCCTCTTCCAGGTAATGCGTGGTGAGGATGATGGTGGTGCCGGCGGCGTTGATCTCCTGCAGCGTCTTCCACATGTCGCGGCGGATCTCGATGTCCACGCCGGCGGTGGGTTCATCGAGGATCAGCAGGCGCGGCTGGGTCATCATCGCGCGGGCGATCATCAGCCGGCGCTTCATGCCGCCGGACAGGGTGCGGCTCATCATCTGCGCCTTGTTCCACAGATGCGCGCGCTTGAGCTCCTGCTCGGCGCGGGCCTCGGCCTCGGCACGCGGGATCCCGTAGAAGCCGGCGTAGTTGACCAGGATGTCGAAGGGCTTCTCGAACAGGTTGAAGTTGATTTCCTGCGGCACCAGTCCGATCAGGCGCATGGTCGCGCTGCGGTTGGCCACCAGATCACTGCCAAACACCTGCACCTGGCCTTCGCTCAGGTTCACCAGTGAAGAAACGATGCCGATCAGGGTCGACTTGCCGGCACCGTTGGGGCCGAGCAGGGCGAAGAAGTCGCCCGGGGCGACTTCCAGCGACACGCCTTTCAGCGCCTGGACGCCGTTGTCATAGGTCTTGCGCAGGTCGGTGATGCGCAGGGCGGCTGCGCCGGGAGGGGTACGGGAGTCCAATCTGTGGCCTTCGCGCCAGGTACAGGCGTCGGATAAGTGCAGGCGGCTATTATAGAAGGCCCCGTGGTCCATACCCGGTTACACACTGTTCCCCTCCTGTGCCAATCCAATTCCCCCTCAAGCTGGTCGGCAGCCGCATGCTGGCCCCCAGCGTCGGTCACTACCAGTTCGTCCGTGACGACGGCCAGCCGCTGGATTTCCTGCCCGGCCAGTTCATTCAGGTCCATTTCGACTACGCCGACGGCACCGCAACCAAGCGCAGCTACTCCTTGGCCACCATCCATGACCACGCGATGGGCCCGGGCGAGGCGGTGGATATCGCGGTCAGCTTCGTGCCCGGCGGTGCTGCCACCGCGCTGTTCGAGGGCCTGAAGGCCGGCGACCACATCAGCGGCAGCGGCCCGTTCGGTCGTTTCTGCCTGCAGCCGGGTGACCACAATGGCCGCTACCTGCTGATCGCCACCGGCACCGGCGTCACCCCGTACCGCTCGATGTTGCCGCAGCTGCGCACGGCAATGCTTGAGCGTGGCGTGGAAGTGGTGCTGCTGCAGGGTGCGCGGACCCCGGAAGAACTGCTGTACAGCGACGACTTCTACGCGTTTGCGGCCGCCAATCCGGGCTTCCGCTACCTGCCCTGCCTGTCGCGTGAACTGCCGGAGAACCCGCATGCCGACGTCCGCAAGGGTTATGTGCAGCAGCAGTTGGCCGAGATCGCGCCGGACCCGGCCCGCGATATCGCCTACCTGTGCGGCAATCCGGACATGGTCGATACCTGCGTGGAAGCGCTGAAGGAAGCCGGTCTGCCGATGCCGCAGATCCGCCGCGAGAAGTACGTCAGCAGCAAATGATGGCTGGCGGCTACCAGGCCGCCACCGCAATAGTTGATCCGGCCTGTCTGGCCGCTGGTTTTGATGTTGATCCATGTGAAGGCGCGATCCTTGTGGTCGCGCCTTTGTTCGTCATGGGCGCTGCTTTGACCGACTGGCCTGTGCAACCGGTCGCCGGCTGGCTTGCTTGTCTGTAAAGGTCGCTTGACAGCCGGACCCGGCTGACTTCAGGATGTGTCAAGCGTGCTTTACAGGAGTTGGCCATGCGTCATTGCAGGTTTCTTGTTTGTTTCGCGGCGACGGGCTCCGTTGCCCGCCGCTGTGCTGTTGTACCGTCCGGCTCGCGGCAGCAGCTGCAAGGGGCCGAGCGATGAGCCGCAATCTTTGGACGGTCGGCATGCTGATTGCCGCCGCTGCATTCACCTTGGTCGCGTCCGCGCTGCTGCTCTGGCAGCCGATGGGCGCACAGCCGCGGTTTTCCGGCATCCTGTTTGGTATCGCCCTGGGTCTGGCAATCGCGGCACTGCTGCGCCGGCTGATGCCCGATGGCTGCGATGCCGCCCCGGCCAAGCTGCGCAAGCGCTATACCCGCGAGGTGATGCTGGCCATGACCGGCTATGTGGTGTTGCTGGTGCTGTCGATCCTGCTGCTCAAGCGGGTCGAGGACGGCCTGCTGCGCGCCTTGATCGCCTTGCTGCCGGTGCCGCCGATGATGCTGGTGCTGCGGGCGATGATCCGCTACATCCGCGATGTCGATGAGCTGCAGCAGCGCATCGAGCTGGAGGCGGTGAGCTTCGCCACGGCATTCATTTCGCTGGTATACCTGACAGGGGGCTTTCTGCAGTCGGCCAAGGTCATCGATGTACCGTCCAACGTGGCGATGATCTGGGTGTTTCCCTTGGTGTGCCTGTCGTACGGGCTGGCCAAGGGTGTTGTCGCGCGGCGTTACCACTGAGCCGGGGCGATGGATAACCGATTGCGCGAGCTGCGTGAGGCCAAGGGCTGGTCGCAAGGCGAGTTGGCCGAGCAGCTGGAGGTATCCCGGCAGACCATCAATGCGCTGGAGACCGGAAAATACGATCCCAGCCTGCCGCTGGCCTTCCGCATCGCCCGTTTGTACGAAAGCCGGATCGAAGAAATTTTCTTTCCTGATGTCACATAGCTGCCGCGCCCGCGTCTGGATGCAGGTAGACCCGTTTTCTTTTCAACTGTGAGGGGCTGTTCCGATGATGTCCCGTAAGACCCAAACCATCCTCGCCCTGGCTGTGATCGCCGGCATCGTCGGTTACCGCCTGGTGCGGTCAACCGATACGCCTGCGTCAGCGCCTGCCGCGGCCGGCACCAGCGATGTTGCGGCCGTAGCCAGCAAGCCGCAGACGCTTGGCAGCTTGAACTTCCAACCCTGCAGCCTGAGCTCGGCCGGCAGCCGAGACAGCCTGGAAGCGCAGTGCACCACGCTGGAAGTGCCTGAAGACCGGGCAAACCCGCAAGGGCGCAAGATCAGTTTGAACATCGCCTGGGTCGCCCCGGAGAAGGAGAGCGACCTGCAGCCAGATCCGGTGTTCTTCCTCGCCGGCGGCCCGGGCCAGGCCGCGGTCGCCACCTACCCGCAGGTGGATGCGGCGTTCTCCGAAGTGCGCAAGCACCGCAACGTGATCCTGGTCGACCAGCGCGGCACCGGCAAATCCAACCTGCTGGCCTGTGACACGCCGGATGATGCCGATTTCACCACGGCGTCGATGCAGGCAGCGGCGCAGAACTGCGCCACCCAGCTGTCGCAGAAGGCGGATCTGCGCTTTTACACCACCACCGAGGCGGTGGCGGATCTGGATGCGGTGCGCCAGGCCATCGGTGCGAGCCAGATCAACCTGGTCGGTGTCAGCTACGGCACCCGCGTGGCCCAGCAGTACGCCATGCGCCATCCGCAGGCCACGCGCAGCATCGTGCTCGACTCGGTGGTGCCGAACAGCCTGCAGCTGGGCAATATCTTCGCGCGCAACCTGGATGATGCACTGGCGCTGCAGTTCGCCCAATGCACCAAGACCGCCTCGTGCAAGGACAAGCTGGGTGATCCACGTGCCGAGCTGGACACGCTGCTGGCCAAGCTGCGTGCGCAGCCGGTGACGGTGCAGTACCGCGACGCCAGCACCGGCGAACAACAGCAAGGCGAGCTGCGTGCAGAAACCGTTGCTGGCCTCGTCCGCATGTACGCCTACATGCCGGCTGCCGGCGCGCTGTTGCCCAAGCTCATCCATGAAGCCAATGGCGGCCGCTATGACAACCTGATGGCGCTGACGCAGATGCTGCAGGGCGAAATGAAGGATGCCATGGCGATGGGCATGCAGCTGTCGGTGGTGTGCAGCGAAGACAAGGAAGGCATGGTCGCCAACGGTGCCGACGCGGACACCGTGCTCGGCAACCAGATGGCCGAAGCCATGGGCGCGATGTGCGCCAGCTGGCCCAAGGGCACGGCACCGGCCGACTTCCACACGCCGCTGGCCGGCAAGGTGCCGACGCTGGTGCTGGAAGGCGGGTTCGATCCGGTCACGCCGCCGCGCTATGGCGAGGAAGTGGTCAAGCATCTGGATAACGCGCGCCTGTTCGTGCTGCGCGGCCAGGGCCACAACGTGATCGGCGCGGGCTGCATGCCCAAGCTGTTCGCGCAGTTCATCGAGAAGACCGACCCGAAGGCGCTCGACGGTGCCTGCCTGGAAAAACTCAACTACGTGCCGCCGTTCACCAGCTTCAATGGCTGGGAACCGTGACATCACCGCATCACTGAGGAACCGCTTACATGATCGTTGCAGAACGACTTCGCAAGACCTTCCCCGGCAGGGGCAAGGACAAGACGCCGGTGATTGCCGTGGATGACGTGGGCTTCACCGCCCATGATGGCCAGATCACCGGTCTGCTCGGCCCCAATGGCGCCGGCAAGACCACCACGCTGCGCATGCTGTACACGCTGATGACGCCGGAAAGCGGCCGCGTACTGGTCGATGGCGTCGACGCCGCGGTTGACCCGAATGCAGTGCGCCGCAGTCTTGGCGTACTGCCGGATGCACGTGGCGTGTACAAGCGCCTCACCGCCCGCGAGAACATCGACTACTTCGGTGAACTGCATGGCATGAGTTCGGCCGCCATCGTCGAGCGCACCGCGCGCCTGGCCAAGGCGCTGCAGATGGAGGATTTCCTCGATCGTGCCACCGAAGGTTTCAGCCAGGGCCAGCGCACCAAGACCGCAATCGCCCGCGCGCTGATCCATGATCCGCGCAACGTCATCCTCGACGAGCCGACCAACGGCCTGGACGTGATGACCACCCGTGGCCTGCGTGGCTTCCTCAAGGAACTGCGCGAGGAAGGCCGCTGCGTGATTTTCTCCAGCCACATCATGCAGGAGGTCGCCGCGCTGTGTGACCGCATCGTGATCGTCGCGCAGGGCAGGGTGGTTGCCCAGGGCACACCGGATGAGCTGCGCGAGCAGGCCCATGAGACCAACCTGGAAGACGCGTTCGTGAAACTGATCGGCAGCGAGGAGGGCCTGCACGCATGAGCCAGACTGGATATTTCCGCGCCATCTTCACGGTGATGCGCAAGGAGCTGCGTGATTTCGCCCGCGACCGCCGTACCTTCCTGCTGACGCTGCTGACCGCACCGTTGCTGTACCCGTTGCTGTTCCTGGGCATGAACAAGCTCACCAACCTGCGTGCCGAGACGCAGTTGGAAAAGGACTTGAGCATCCCGGTGGTGGGCATCGCCCGTGCCCCGAACCTGGTTGCTTTCCTGGCCAGCCGCGGCATCAATGCCACCGAAGCGCCGGCTGACTACGAAGCACTGATCCGCAGCCAGCGCGAAGACCTGGCCTTGGTGATCGACGAGAACTTCGCCGCCGATTGGCAGGCCGGCAAGCCGGCCAAGGTGGAGATCGTCGCCGACACCACGCGCCGTACCGGCGATGTGCAGATCGCCCGCGTACGCAATGTGCTGACGGCCTACGGGCAATCGGTGGGGGCCTTGCGCTTGTTGGCACGTGGCGTCAATCCGATGGTGGCCGCACCGGTCAATGTCGGCACCCGCGATCTGGCAACGGCCGAGGCCAAGCGCGGCATCTTCCTGTCGGTGGTGCTGCCGCTGGTGCTGATGCTGTTCGCCTTCATCGGCGGCTCGCATCTGGCCATGGACACCACCGCCGGTGAACGTGAGCGGCAGTCGCTGGAGCCCTTGCTGGCCACGCCGGCAGCACGCGGTGCGCTGGTCAGCGGCAAGATGCTGGCGGCGGTGTTGTTGGGTCTGGCGTCGATGCTGCTGATCCTGGTGTCGTTCAAGATCAGCGCCAGCATTGGCGGTGGCGCGGCGCGCTCGCTGGACGTGAGCTTCGCGGCGATGGGCAAGCTGCTGGTGATCCTGCTGCCGTTGGTGCTGATCGGCACCGCCCTGCTGACCTGCCTGTCGGCCAGCTCCAAGAGCATGAAGGAAGCGCAGAGCCACATGGTCTGGCTGATGTTGCTGCCGATGCTGCCGGGCTACGCACTGATGGCCTACCCGCTGAAGGACACCCAGCTGTGGCAGTACGCAGTGCCGTTCCTGTCGCAGAACCAGATGCTGGTGAAGGTCACCCGCGGCGAGATGCCATCGGCCACGCAGTGGGCGGTGTATCTGGGCGCCTCGGTGTTGCTGGCAGTGCTGCTGTGGGCGGTAGCGGTATGGCGTTATCGCCAGGAACGCCTGGCAATCTCCGGCTGATAGCGCTTTTCCTGTAGTGCCGAGCCATGCTCGGCATGCGGAACGAAGCAGCAATGTTTCAGATATACAAAGGCCCGGATCACTCCGGGCCTTTGCTTTTGCTCCACCTGTAGTGGGGGGGGGGGGGGGGGGGGGGGGGGGGGGGGGGGGGGGGGGGCGGGGGGGGGGGGGGGGGGGGGGGCCCCCCCGCTTTTGCTCCACCTGTAGTGCCGAGCCATGCTCGGCAGAGGCCTTACCGGTAACGCTTCTGCCGAGCATGGCTCGGCACTACCAAAACCAGAACCGCTTACTTGTTCGGCGCAAACGCCAAGGTGCGACGGGTGGTGGTCGGGCTGCTGATCGGCTCGAACTTCCAGCGTCTCACCGCATTCAGGGCTTCGCGGTCGAAGGTGCGTGCCGGGGTGGCGCGCAACACGCGGGCGTCGGTGACCGAGCCGTCGGTGCCGATGGTCAGTTCCACCAGCACTTCGCCCGAGGTGCCCGAACGCAAGGCGTCGGCCGGGTAACGCGGGGCCGGGGTGCTGACCGCACGCAGTGCCGGTGCTGCGGCCGGCTTGGGCGCGGCGGCCTGCTGGGCGGCGGCCTGGGCAGCGCTGCGCTGTTCGGCTTCGCGGCGGGCAGCGGCCTGACGTTCTGCTTCCAGGCGCTCGCTGTCCTTGCGCGCGGCTTCCTGCTTTGCTGCAAGCTGCTGGGCGGCGGTGGCTTCGGCGGCCTGCTGTTGGGCCAGGCGCTGCTGTTCGACCTGCTGCTTGGCGCGGGTTTCAGCGTCCTTCTTGGCCTTGTCGGCTTCTTCGACGGTGCGGCGTTCGGCCACCTGCATGCTGCCGGTGACGCCCTGCTTCAGGCGCGGCAGCGCCGGTGCGGTTGGGTCTACCTTCTCCACCAGTGCGATCAGGCGCTGGGTTTCGGTGAAGTCCTCGCGGCTCAGGGCCTGCTCGGCGGCAATCAGGGTGTAGGGCTGCAGATCGGTCAATGCGCTCTTGATCGACGCGTCGTCAGGCAGCTTGTCGCGCAGCGCGAGGTAGTACTCCATGGCGTTGTCGCCGGCCGGTGCATACATGCGGTTGTCGCGTAGTGCGGCGCTGGCCAGATCGCGCAGCTGCTGGGTGTCCATGGCCTGGACCTTTTCCGCTACTGCTGGTGCGGCGGGTGCAGCTGCTGCAGGCGTGGCCGGTGCAGCTGCCGGTGCGGCGGGTTCATCCCTGCCGGAACAGGCAACCAGCGTGGTCAGCAGAAGAGCGGGCGCCAACAGACGCAGCTTGCCTTTACTCATGACGTACGACATCAAACATCCCCTTGAATCGACGAACGTGGACTGCGTTTGCCTTGACGGCGCGAGGCGATGGCATTTCCCGATGCCGTACCCATCAGCAGTGAAGCGCGAATCTAGCATCGCCGGCGCAGTAAGCGGGGGTCGATGATGACGCTGAAATGAAAAAGTGATGGGCGTCACATCGTGTGCCGCCCATCATTGCGGTTGCTCAGTGTGCGTTGGCCGCCGGTTTGGCATGGCCGTTGGACATCAGTTTGTCGGTCCAGGCGATGCCGATGGCCGACAGGATGAACACGCAGTGGATGATGGTCTGCCACATCACACCGTCGCTGGTGAACTTGGTGCACAGGTCGCCGGAAGCGATCAGGTCCTTGGTGCACAGCGGCAGGCCGACCTGGCTGGCCTCGATGAAGGTCTTGAGCAGGTGGATGGAGGAGATGCCGATGATCGCCATCGCCAGTTTCACCTTCAGCACCGAGGCGTTGACGTGGCTCAGCCACTCCGGCTGGTCCGGGTGGCCCTGCAGGCGCAGGCGCGAGACAAAGGTTTCGTAGCCGCCGACGATCACCATCACCAGCAGGTTGGAGATCATCACCACGTCGATCAGGCCCAGCACGATCAGCATGATCTGCTGCTCGCTCCAGGTGCTGGCGTGGGAGATCAGGTGCCACAGCTCCTTGCCGAACAGGAACACGTAGACGCATTGCGCGACGATCAGCCCCAGGTACAGCGGCAGCTGCAGCCAGCGCGAGGCAAAGATCAGGGACGAGAGCGGGCTCAGTGGTTTGTGTTCGGACATTGGAAGGATGGTGCGTTGCGGAAACAGGGGAGGTTACCGGTCGCCCGGAAGGCTGCCAAGCGGCTACCGTAGGAGCCCCTGAGGATGGTTCTGCCGAGGCGTATTCATGATCGACCTTTACTACTGGCCCACCCCGAATGGCCACAAGATCACCTTGTTCCTTGAAGAGGCCGGGCTGGAGTACCGCGTGCACCCGGTCAACATCGGCAAGGGTGACCAGTTCCTGCCGGAATTCCTCGCCATTTCGCCGAACAACAAGATGCCGGCCATCGTCGACCATGCCCCGGCCGACGGCGGCGCGCCGCTGAGCGTGTTCGAGTCCGGTGCCATCCTGCTGTACCTGGCCGAGAAGACCGGCCGCTTCATCCCCGCCGACCTGCGCGGCCGCGCCGCCACCCTGGAATGGCTGTTCTGGCAGATGGGCGGGCTGGGCCCGATGAGTGGGCAGATGGGCCACTTCAACGTCTATGCGCCGGAGCGCATTCCCTACGCGATCGAACGCTATGACAGCGAGGTACGGCGCCTGCACCGGGTGATGGACAAGCGCCTGTCCGAGTCTGCCTATCTGGGTGGCGCCGAGTACGGCATCGCCGACATGGCCAGCTATCCGTGGATTGGTGCCTACGCCAAGCTGCCGGTGGACTTCGAGGCCTTCCCGCACCTGCGCCGCTGGCACCAGGCCATCGCCGAGCGTCCGGCCACCCAGCGCGCTTACGCGGTCGGGCCGACGGTGAACCCGCAGGCCGGGCAACCGCTCAGCGACGAAGAAAAGCGCCTGCTGTTCGGCCAGCGCTGAAACGCAGCAGGGGTTCGGGCAGCGGCCGCCAAACCGGCGGCTCGCTGCGCGGCAGGGGAATCACCACGCCAGCGGCGTGGCTTCCTGCCTCCAGAACAGCCAGCGGCGGATCTCCGGGTGCGCGCCCATGCCGACCTGTTCCGGATTGGCGGCGGTCGATGTCAGGTCGAGCAGGTGCACCGTGCCCGAATGGCTGCCCACCGCCAGCAGGCGGCCATTGGCGGAACTGGCCATCGCACTGATGGTGCTACCGACATGCTGCTTCCACAGCAGGTTGCCGGCCGCATCCACCGCGCGCAGGTAACCATAGGCGTCGCCCAGCACCAGTCCACCGGCTACCGTCGCGCTGGCGTAGATGCGCCCGCCCGGGTCCACCACCCGCAGCGCCGGGTGGTCTTCGTAGAAGTCGGTGCTGATCTGGCCAAAGGCGGCGGTTTCCACCGCGATGGTGGCGCCGTTGTAGAAGTGGCAGGCGTTCAGCGCGACATGCTGGCCATCGGCGAAGAACGCCGCGTGGTGCGGATACTCACCGTGTGGGCCGATCGTGCAGACCGCCTGGCCCTGGCCGTTGAAGATCCGGTGGTGGCCGTCCTGCTGGCCGCATGCAATCCACTGGCCATCGGGCGAAACCGCGGCATGCACCATGTCCAGCCGCACTGCATAAGGGTCCTCGTCGGCAGCCAGTTGCTGCAGTTCGTCGGCGGTCGGCAACAGCCGCTGGATGCCACCCGCGCTGCACAGGAACACACCATCGGCACGCACCACCACCGCGCGCTGGCCGTCGTTGAAGGGGATCAGCTGCTGGATCGCGGCCTCGTCTTCGGCTTCGGCCAAGGCGGCCAGGTTTGCCGGCAAGGCCTCGTCGCCATGTGGCAGCGCAAGCTCGGCGACGGGCTCGGTCCGTTCGTTGTGCATGATGCGGATGTGCCTGTCCGTGGCGAACGCGACCAGCTGCCGGTCCGGGCTGCTGCCGAACATCACCACGTCGGGCAGAGGACGGGCGTCCAATCCGCGCACCATCAGAACCTGGCCCGGCTCGTACCAGGCGCCGGTGCGCACCAGCAGGCTGTCGTCGGGCAGCCAGGCCAGCGCGCTGAAGCCCTGGCCATTGGCCTCCAGCAGCGGCTGGGTGGCCTCATGCAGCGGCGGCCATTGCCCGCGCAGCTGCGCCAGTGCCGCCTCGTCGCCGTTGGCATTGGCGGTGCGCAGCGCTTCCATCAGCGTCGGCAACAGCGCCGACAGATCGGGTGGATCCTGCGGCTGGCCCATGCCCTTCCAGTTGCAGGCATCACCACGGGCGACGTAATCGTTGAGATGGCTGGCGTAGGCATGGACGGCGGCCTGCCAGCGCAGGTGTGGAGCGGAATCGGTCATGTGGGTGCGAACGGGATCGTCGAAGCAGGACTTTCGATGGAAGCACAGCACGCCGTGGTTCGCTAGGATGACCCGATCCGTGCTGTCCCCGACAGGAATCCCATGCGTCCCTTGTTTCTAGCCCTTGCCATGATCCTCGCCACCCCCGCCGTCCACGCTGAAAAGCTCACCCTCGAAGCCATCACCGGCAAGGCGCCGCTGTCCGGCCCCACGTTGATGAAGCCCAAGGTCGCGCCGGATGGTTCGCGGGTCACCTTCCTGCGTGGCAAGGACAGCGACGTCAAGCAGCTGGACCTGTGGGAATACGACATCGCCAGCGGCCAGACCCGGCTGTTGGTGGATTCCAAGGTGGTGCTGCCCGGCACCGAAACCCTGAGCGATGCCGAAAAGGCACGCCGTGAGCGCCAGCGCATCGCCGCCTTCAGCGGCATCGTCGATTACCAGTGGTCGCCGGATGCGAAGACCCTGCTGTTCCCGCTGGGCGGCGAGCTCTATCTCTACGACTTGGGTAAGCAGGGCAGCGCTGCGGTGCGCAAGCTCACCAATGGCGAAGGCTTCAGCACCGATGCCAAGCTCTCGCCCAAGGGCGGCTTCGTCAGCTTCGTGCGCGAGCGCAACCTATGGGTGATCGACCTGGCCAGCGGCAAGCAGCTGCAGCTGACCCGCGACGGCAGCGCCACCATCGGCAACGGTGTGGCCGAATTCGTCGCCGACGAGGAAATGGACCGCCACACCGGTTACTGGTGGGCGCCGGACGACTCGGCCATTGCCTTCGCCCGCATCTACGAATCGCCGGTGCCGGTGCAGAAGCGCTACGAGATGTATGCCGACCGCGTGGAGATGGTCGAGCAGCGTTACCCGGCGGCTGGTGATCCGAACGTGCTGGTCACCCTGGGTGTGATCGCGCCGCGCGCTGATGCGGCGGTCAACTGGGTGGACCTGGGCAAGCAGACCGATATCTACCTGACCCGCGTCAACTGGCGCGACGGCCAGCACCTCACCTTCCAGCGCCAGAGCCGCGACCAGCACACGCTGGAGCTGATCGAAGCCAATCTGGCCGACGGCAAGCAACAGCTGCTGCTCACCGAGACCAGCAAGACCTGGGTGCCGCTGCACAACAGCCTGAAGTTCCTGAAGGATGGCCGCTTCCTGTGGTCGTCCGAGCGCAGCGGCTTCCAGCATCTGTATGTCTCCAGCGCTGACGGCCGCAGCCAGACCGCCTTGACCTCGGGCAATTGGCCTGTCGATGAACTGCTGGCCGTCGATGAAGAAGCAGGCACCGTCTACTTCCGCGCCGGTGTCGACTCCGCGCTGCGCAGCGAAATCTATTCGGTGCCGCTGGCCGGTGGTACGCCGACCAAACTGTCGAAGACCGCCGGCATGCACAGCGCCGCGTTCGCCAGGAACGCCAGCGTCTATGTGGACAGCTGGTCCAACAGCACCACGCCGCCGCAGATCGAGTTGTTCCGCGCAAATGGCGAAAAGATCGCCACCTTGCTGGACAACAACCTGGCCGACGCCAAGCACCCGTATGCCAGGTACCGCGATGCACAGCGTCCGGTCGAATACGGCACGCTGACCGCGGCCGATGGCAAAACGCCGCTGAATTACAGCGTGATCAAGCCGGAAGGCTTCGACCCGGCCAAGAAGTATCCGGTTGCCGTCTATGTGTACGGTGGCCCGGCCTCGCAGACCGTGACGGACAGCTGGCCGGGTCGTGGCGATCACCTGTTCAACCAGTACCTGGCCCAGCGCGGCTATGTGGTGTTCTCGCTGGACAACCGTGGCACGCCGCGCCGCGGCCGTGACTTCGGCGGCGCGCTGTACGGCGTGCAGGGCACGGTGGAAGTGGCCGACCAGCTCAAGGGCGTGGAGTGGCTGAAGTCGCAGCCGTGGGTGGATGGCAACCGCATTGGCGTGCAGGGCTGGTCCAACGGCGGCTACATGACCTTGATGCTGCTGGCCAAGGCCTCGGACCAGTACGCCTGTGGCGTCGCTGGCGCACCGGTCACCGATTGGGGCCTGTACGACACCCATTACACCGAGCGCTACATGAACCTGCCGGCAGCCAATGTCGATGGCTATCGCGAAGCACGGGTGCTGACGCACATCGCCGGGCTGACCTCGCCGCTGCTGCTGATCCACGGCATGGCCGATGACAACGTGTTGTTCTCCAATTCGACCGCCCTGATGAGCGCGCTGCAGCAGCGTGGCCAGCCGTTCGAGCTGATGACCTATCCGGGCGCCAAGCATGGGTTGTCTGGGGCGGATGCGCTGCACCGCTATCGGATGGCTGAGAACTTCCTTGGGCGTTGTTTGAAGCCCTGAGGAGTGTTGCTGTTTTGATTTTTGGGTGAGGGTGGCTGCAAGCCAAAGCGAAAGGCACCCCTCCCCAACCCTCCCCTTCGCTGCGCGAAAGGGAGGGAGCAAAGCTCAGCCCCCTCCCTTTGGCCAAAGGCCAAGGGGAGGGTTGGGGAGGGGTGCTCCTGCTGTTGCTCCTGCCCCAATCCCGAATCTCCAATCCGGCCCACCCCCACTTCCTACCCTTGCCGCCCCGGCAGCGACTGCGTACGGTCAGCCCATCCCTTACGGAGCTGTCCATGAAGCCTCTCGTCCTCGCCGTCGCGCTCGCCCTTGCCGCCCCGCTGCCGCTCACTGCGACTGCCGCCGCACCGGCAACGACCAAGACAACCCCCGCTGCCCCGGCCTGGGTTGCGCGCAGCAATGAGCTGGCGCAGATCCTGCTGCAGGCGCAGGCGCCGTTCCAGCCGGAAATGACCAGCTTCTTCGGCGTGCCCGGTTATGACGACAAAGTCGTCGATCTGGGCGCGGACAACGCCGGCCGCTACCGCGCCGCCATGAACAAGGCGCGCGATCAGCTGCGCGAGAAGCTGCAGGTCGAGCGCGATCCCAATCTGCGCCAGGATCTGGAGATCATGATCGGCGCCGCCGAGCGCAATATCGAAAGCAGCACCCTCAACGAGCAGCACCTGATGCCGTGGGTGGATGTGCCGCAGACCGTGTTCGGCGGCATCAACGGCCTGCTGTCCGACCAGGTGCCCGAAGCGCGCCGTGCCAAGGCACTGGACCGCCTCAATGCCTATCTCGGCAAGGCGCCGGGCACGCAGCCGCTGGCCACCCTCGCGCGCCAGCGCTACGAGGAAAAGAGCGGCACGCCCAACCTGCTGCAACCGACGAAGATTGAAGTGGATCAGGCGCTGGCCAATGTCGACACCTACATCGCAGGCATCGGCAAGCTGTTCGCCAAATACAAGATCGATGGCGCCGATGCCTCGCTGGCGGAGCTATCCACGCAGATGAAGGACTACATCGCCTGGACCAGCAAGGACGTGCTGCCCAAGGCGCGCACCGACAACCGCCTGCCGGCCGAGTTGTATGCCTTCCAGCTCAAGGAAGTGGGCGTGGACATCGATCCGGCCCTGCTGATGCAGCGTGCCCAGCTCGAGTACATGGAAACCCGCGCGATGATGCGCCAGCTGGCACCGCTGGTGGTGCAGGCCAAGGGACTGAAGGTCGCCGACAACACCGACTACGTGGCGGTGATCCGCGCGCTGAAGCAGGACAAGATCAGCAACGACCAGCTCGAATCGCATTACCGTGGCGTCATCGATGCGATCGATCCGATCATCCACAAGCAGGGCATCGTCGATGTGCCGCAGCGTCCGCTGCAGATGCGCCTGGGCAGTGAAGCCGAAAGTGCCGCCTCGCCGGCACCGCATTACCTGCCGGCACCGCTGGTCGGCAACACCGGCCAGCAGGGCACCTTCGTGCTGCCGCTGGGCAACCCGGCCTCGGGTGAGAAGGCGCAGTACGACGACTTCAACTTCGGTTCGGCGGCATGGACGCTGAGTGCGCACGAAGGCCGCCCGGGCCACGACCTGCAGTTCGCGGCGATGGTCGAGCGCGGCATCTCGCTGGCGCGCACCATGTTCGCTTTCAACTCGGTGAATGTTGAAGGCTGGGCGCTGTATGCCGAGGCCGAGATGGTGCCATTCGAGCCGCTGGACGGGCAGATGATCGCGCTGCAGTTCCGTCTGCTGCGTGCGGCGCGCGCCATGCTCGATCCCGCGCTCAACCTGGGCCAGACCGATCGCGAGCGCGCCCGCAAGGTGCTGGTGGAAGGCGTGGGCCTGTCCGAGGCGATGGCCACCCAGGAACTGGACCGCTACACCGTGCGCGCGCCGGGCCAGGCCTGCAGTTACTTCTACGGCTACACCCGCATCATGGAACTGCGCATGCAGACCGAGCTGGCCTTGGGCGACAAGTTCGACCGCCTGGCATTCAACAACTTCCTGCTCGACCAGGGCCTGTTGCCGCCGGATCAGCTGGCCGCCGCAGTCAACGAAGTCTTCGTGCCGGCCCAGCGCCGCAAGTAAGCAAAAGGGCGCCGCAAGGCGCCCTTTCCAATTGGACCGGCTTTTGTGGGAGCGGCGTAAGCCGCGAAGCCGCTACATCATCAGATAGCAAAGCTGCCAAGGCCTTCAGCACCATCAGCTTCGCGGCTTACGCCGCTCCCACAGCTCCCACAGCGCGCACAGAACAACGCCAGCCCAGGCAGCTTCATTCCTTGTCGTTTGAAGGCTTCACCGTCGTACTGTCTGTCGCATCAGCCTCGAACAGATGCATCAGGTCGGCACGGGCATCGCGCGAGGTCTGCATCACCGCCACCTCGTCGTCGTACACCAGATGCTGCGCCTTGAGCAGCGCTTCATCGTGCTCGCGGAAACGCTGCACATGGTCGCGTGCGACATTCTCCGGGAAGCCGAGCGCGGTCAGTACACGCTCGCTGGCTTCAAGACTGGAGCCGAATACCTCGCGGAACGGTTCGGCCGACATGTCCAGCAGCTTCCACGCGTGCTGGCGGTTGCGCGCACGCGCCAGCACCGTCGCCTTGGGATACATGCGCCGCACCAGCCGCACCGCACGCAGATTGGTGTCCGGGTCGTCCATCGCCATCACGAACACGCGGATGTGCTCGGCCCCGGCGGCGCGCAGCAGATCGGGGCGGGTTGGGTCGCCGTAGTAGAGCTGGTTGCCAAAGCGGCGCAAGTCCTTGACCGTGTCCGGGTCGGCTTCCAGGGCAACAAAGGGAATGCGCTGCGCGGTCAGCAGACGGCCGACGATCTGGCCGAAACGGCCCATGCCGGCAATCAGCACCTTCGGCCGTTGCTCGCCTGCATCCTTCAGGGTCTCATCCGGTTCGGGTTGCGTCGGCCGCGCAGGCGGCTTGAGCTGCAACGTGCGTTGCAGCGCGAGCAGCAGCAAGGGAGTGATCGCCATCGACAGGCTGACCACCGCCACCAGCCGGTCGTGGTTGATCCGCCCAAGCAGATGCGCACGCTCGGCTTCGTTGAACACCACGAAGGCGAACTCGCCGCCCAGCCACAACACGCTGCCAAGCATGAGCGCATTACGCAGCGACATCCGCGCTGCCAGGCCCAGCGCGATCAGGATGGAGAACTTCACCGCCAGCAGGATGGTCACGCCCAGCGCGATGATCTCGGGTTCGGCGGCAACCCGCTTCAGGTCGATGCCCATGCCAACGGCGATGAAGAACAGACCAAGCAGCAGGCCCTTGAACGGTTCGATCTGCGATTCGATCTCGTGGCGGAACTCGGAGTCGGCCAGCAATACACCGGCGATGAAGGCGCCCAGGCTGGCGCTGAGCCCGGCCTCTGCCATGAACCAGGCCGTGCCCAGCACCACCAGCAGGGCGGTGGCGGTGAACACTTCCGGCATGCGGGTGCGGGCGACGATGTTGAACAGCTGGCGCAGCATCGGCCGGCCCAGCACGATCACCAGCATCAGCGCGCCGAGGGCGATGGAGGCATCCTGCCAGCTCAGGGTTTCGTTCTTGACCCCGCCCAGCAGGGGAATGGCCGCCAGCAGGGGAATGGCGACCAGATCCTGGAACAGCAGGATGGCGAAGCCGAGCCGGCCATAGTCGGAATTGAGCGCCTTGTGCTCGGACAGCAGCTGCAGGCCGACCGCCGTTGAAGACAGGGCCAGCGCGGTGCCGATCACCAGCGCGCTCTTCCACGAGAAGTGATTGAGCAGCAGCAAACCGCCCAGCACCACCGCACTTATCAGCACCTGCACCGTACCGGCGCCAAACACCGGCCGTCGCATCACCATCAGTCGCGACGGCGACAGCTCCAGCCCGATCACGAACAACAGCATCACCACGCCGATCTCGGCGGCATTGAGGATGCGGTCGGCGTCCTGCACGAAGCCCAGCACATGCGGCCCCAGCACCACGCCAGCGGCCAGGTAGCCCAGCACCGCGCCCAGCCCGAAACGCTTGAATACCGGCACGGCGATGACCGCCGCCAGCAGCAGTACCAAGGCTAGTTCGAGACCGGTGCCATGCATTTGAAGGGATTCCTTGATTGATTCCGCTGACCGGTCGGGCAGCTGCCTACCGACGATTTCACATTATGCGGACTGTGCCGTGAGTGAATGCGAACGGCAGCCCTTCATTGGCGGGACGCAGCGATGCAGGCTTGACCCCGTCGGCCAACAGGACCAGACTCGCGCCGCTGGCGGTAGAGCCGCGCAGCACCTTTCCGGAGTCCAACCCATGTCCAGCGACAGTAGAAGTCGATCGCGATCGTCGACACCAGCGACGGCAACCGCCTGACAGGGCTGGTTCGCCCTGTGCTGGCGTTGCGGTCGCAATCCAGAACAGGCGAATCAACATGAACCAGAAGCAATTTCTGCGGCCAGTGGTGGACGCAGCCACGCTGAGCGCGCCCTTGGCCGATTACAACACCGCCGACGCGGTGGAGTATCTCAACGCCCTGCCATTGCCACTTGCGGCCAATACGCTGGCGGCACTGTCTTTGCCGCGTGCGGTCAAACTGCTGGAAGCCCCTGAGCTGCAGCATGCAGGTGAGCTGATCGCGGCGCTGCCGCCGGCCCGCGCCGCAGCCCTGCTGGGGCTGATGGCCGACGACCGTGCCACCGATATCGTCCATGAGCTGGATGATGCCGAGCGCGCGCGGCTGATCCCGCTGCTGGCGCCGGAGGCGCGGCGCTCGATCCAGCTGCTGCTGAGCTATCCGCCCAATACCGCCGGCGCCTTGATGACCACCGAGTTCGTCGGCGTGCCGGCAGACTGGACGGTGGCGCAGACCCTGCAGCACATCCGCGAAGTGGAGCGCAGCCGCGAGACGGTCTACGCCATCTATGTGCTGGACCCGCAGACCCGTCAGCTGCAGCAGGTGGTGACGATGCGGCGGCTGATCACCGGCGAGCCGGAGGATTCGATCCTGTCTGTTGCCCAGGTCAATCCGCCGGTGACGGTGGATGCCTTGCTCGACCAGGAAGAGGTGGCGCAGCTGATCCGCCGCCACGATCTGCTGGCGATCCCGGTGGTGGATGCCCAGCAGCAGATGCTGGGGATCGTCACCGTCGACGACATCCTCGATGCACTGATCGATGAATCTACCGAGGACGTGCACAAGTTCGGCGGCGTGGAAGCCCTGGACAAGCCGTACATGCAGATCGGCTTCCTGGAGATGCTGCGCAAGCGCGCCGGTTGGTTGAGCGTGCTGTTCCTCGGCGAGATGCTCACCGCCAGCGCCATGCAGCACTACGAGGATGAGCTGGCGCGTGCAGTGGTGCTGACCTTGTTCATCCCGCTGATCATGAGCTCAGGCGGCAACTCCGGCTCACAGGCGACCTCGCTGCTGATCCGCTCGCTGGCGTTGCGTGAACTGCGCCTGCGCGACTGGTGGAAGGTTGCCCTGCGCGAGCTACCGACCGGCGTGGTGCTGGGTGCGATCCTCGGCACCTTGGCGATCATCCGCATCACTGTCTGGCAGCTGGCCGGCCTGCACGACTACGGCGAGCACTGGAAGCTGTTGGCAGTGACCATCGGCGCGGCGCTGATCGGCATCGTCACCTTCGGTTCCCTGTCCGGCTCGATGCTGCCGTTCGTGCTCAAGCGCCTGGGCTTCGATCCGGCCAGCGCCTCGGCGCCGTTCGTGGCAACGCTGGTGGATGTCACCGGCCTGGTGATCTATTTCAGCATCGCCGCAATGATCCTGGGCGGCACGCTGCTCTGAATGTAGTGCCGAGCCGTGCTCGGCAAGGGCTCTACCGGCAAACCCAACGGCAAACGCAGAAGCCACCCCTCCCCAACCCTCCCCTTGGCTACGCCAAAGGGAGGGGGCTGAGCCTGTCTCCCTCCCTTGCGCGCAGCGCAGGGGAGGGGTGCTCTTCGCAGCAACCAACGCCGCTCGCCACCAACATCCCAAAAACCCCCCACTTTGATCCAACGCAGCCCACCCAGCACCGCAGCCGTGTACCTTTGACCCGGTACCCGCAACAGGCGTCGCAATGAGCACCTATCACCTGCAGACCGTATTCCGCCCCCGTTCGGTGGCAGTGATTGGCGGCAGCCCACGCGATCGCTCCGCCGGCCGCGCAGTTATCCGCAATCTGCGCGCCGGCGGCTTCGCCGGGCAGATCGGCTGGGTCAGCCCGCGCTATGCCGAAATCGATGGCATGCGCACGGTCAAGAAGCTCAAGGACCTGCCGTGGATTCCGGACCTGGTGGTGATCACCGTGCCGGCGACGCTATTGCCGCAGGTCGTCAGCCAGGCCGCCGAACTGGGCGTGGCCGCCGCCATCATCCTCACCTCCGGCCTGGGAAAGGGCCCGGGCTCGTTGGCCGCACAGGTTGAAGCCGCCGCACGCCCGAAGGGCATGCGCGTGCTCGGCCCGCATTGCCTGGGCGTCATCGCCCCGCATGCGCGGCTCAACGCCAGCATCGCCGCGCACACGCCGCAGGCCGGCGATCTGGCGTTGATCTCCGAATCCAGCGCGATTGCCGCTGCGCTGGTGGAATGGGGCGTGGCGCGCTCGGTCGGCTTCTCGGCGGTGGTATCGCTGGGCGATGCGCTGGACGTCGACTTCGGCGACCTGCTCGATTACTTCGCCAGCGATTACCGCACCCGCGCCATCCTGCTCTACGTCGACCAGATCAGCGACGCGCGCAAGTTCATGTCGGCCGCCCGTGCCGCCGCCCGCGCAAAGCCCGTGGTGGTGGTCAAATCCGGGCGCAAGCCGCGCGGCAGCGCAGAGGTGGTCACCACCCATTCGCAGGCGTTGGCCGATTCCGATGCGGTCTACGGCGCAGCCTTCAACCGCGCCGGCCTGCTGCGGGTGAACGCATTGGACGAGTTGTTCACCGCCGCCGAAACCCTGGGCCGTCTCGGGACCTTCCCCGGCCGGCGCTTGGCTATCCTCAGCAATGGCGGCGGTGTCGGCCGGCTGGCAGTGGATCAGCTGCAGGCACTCGGCGGCAGCCTGGCCGAGCTGTCACCAGCCACCGTCGAGCTGCTGGACCAGGCCTTGCCGCAGGGCTGGTCGCGCGACAACCCGGTCGACATCGTGGTCGATGCCGATGGCGGCCGTTACGCCTCGGCGATTGAAGCGCTGCTGTCCGACGATGCCAACGACGCGGTGCTGGTCATCAACGTACCGACTGCGTTCACTTCCTCGGCCGAGGCCGCGCAGGCGCTGACCACCACGCTCGGGCAACGCTCGCGGCAGCTGCGCGACAAGCCGGTGTTCGCGGTATGGCTGGGCAATGACGACCGCGCCACAGTCACCCTCAACACCGCCCGCGTGCCGACCTACCCAACCGAAGCCGACGCCGTGCGCGGCTTCCAGCATCTGGTGCGTTACCGCGAGGCGCAGACCGCGCTGATGGAAACGCCGCCCAGCCTGCCGGCGGATTTCGTGGTGGACGTGCCGGCCGCACGCGCGCTGGTCGAGGCGGCGCTGGCCAATGACCAGCAATGGCTGGACCCGGTGGCGACGCACAAGCTGCTGCAGGCCTACGGCATCCCGTCATTGGAAGTGATGGTCGCGCGTGATCCGCACGAAGCGATGGACCTGGCCCAGCCACTGCTGGAGCAGGGCATGAGCGTGGCGGTGAAGATTCTCTCGCCGGATATCCCGCACAAATCCGAAATCGATGGCGTGCGCTTGAACCTGGGCAGTCTGCGCGCGGTGCAGTCCGCGGCGACCACCATCCTGCAGCGTGCCCGCGAGAAGCGTCCGCAGGCCCGCATTGAGGGGGTGCTGGTGCAACCCAGCCTGACCCGGCCCAAGGCGCGCGAGCTGATCGCCGGCATTGCCGATGATCCGGTATTCGGACCGGTGGTGGTGTTCGGCCGTGGCGGTACGGCGGTGGAAGTGATCGATGACAAGACCCTGGCATTGCCGCCGCTGGACCTGCGGCTTGCCCATGAAGTGATCGGCCGCACCCGTGTCTCGCGCATCCTCAAGGCCTATGGCGATGTGCCGGCGGCGGACGAGCGGGCGGTGGCGATGGTGCTGGTCAAGCTGGCGCAGCTGGCGGCGGATATCCCCGAGATCCGCACGCTGGATCTCAATCCCCTGCTGGCCGACCGCAACGGCGTGATCGCCCTGGATGCGCGTGTGGCCATCACCCCGGTCAAGCGCCTGCACAAGGGCCGTGGTCATCCGCGCTTCGCGATCTTCCCGTATCCCAACGAATGGGAACGCACGATCGATCTGTCCGACGGTGGCAAGGCGTTCATCCGCCCGGTGCGGCCGGAAGACGATGGCCTGTTCCGCGCCTTCTTCGCACGTGTCACCGACGATGACCTGCGTCTGCGCTTCTTCCAGTCGGTGAAGCATTTCAGCCACGAGTTCATCGCCCGCCTGACCCAGCTGGATTACGCACGCTCGATCGCGCTGGTGGCGATCGATCCCAAGACCGGCGAAATGCTCGGCGCAGTGCGCCTGCACGCCGATGCGGACTACAACCGCGGCGAGTACGGCATCCTGATCCGCTCGGACCTGAAGGGCCACGGCATCGGCTGGAAGCTGATGCAGATCATGATCGAGTACGCCGGCTGGCTGGGTTTGAACGTTGTGGAAGGGCAGGTGCTGCGTGAGAACAGCACCATGCTGGCGATGTGCCAGAGCCTGGGCTTCAAGGTGAAGGCGGATCCGGATGATTCGACCATCATGAATGTAACGCTGCCGGTGGGCGAGGCTAAGAGCTGAGCGCTGAAGGCTGGGAGCCAAAGGCACCCCTCCCCAACCCTCCCCTTGCCTTCGGCAAAGGGAGGGAGCGGAGCTGCCCCCTCCCTTGCGCGCAGCGCAGGGGAGGGCCGGGGAGGGGTGCTCTGCTTCGCTCCCTCCCTTGCGCATAGCGCAGGGGAGGGCTGGGGAGGGGTGCTTTGGCTCTGGCTTTGGCAGTTGCCCAACCCCCACCCCGTCACCCCCAAACCACCCCAAGGCGCGACAATAGCGCCATGCAAACGAACCAAGACCCAGCAGCCAGAACCTCGCTGCTACTGCTGCCCGGCCTGCTCAACGACGCCACGCTGTGGCAGGCCCAGCTCGAAGCACTCGCCGACATCGCCGATTGCCAGGTCGGCGACCTCACCCAACAAACCACGATGCGTGCGGTCGCTGAAGACGTACTGGCCAAGGCCCCGGCGCAGTTCGCCCTGGCCGGCTTTTCCCTCGGCGGTTACGTCGCCCAGGAAATCCTGCGCATCGCACCGCAGCGGGTACTCAAGCTGGCGCTGCTGGATACCTCGTTCAAACCCGACTCGCCCGAGCGCGCCGCACAACGCCTGGCACAGCAAAACAGCGTCCGCCTGCCCGGCACCTTCCACGGCTTCGGCGACAAGCTGATGCGCAGCTACATCGACGCCTCGCGCCTGGACGACCATGAGCTGGTGGATACCGTGCGCAGCATGACCGCACGCCTCGGCGCGGAAGTCTTCCTGCGCCAAAGCCAGCTGCAACGTGCAGATGGCAGCGAGGTCCTGCGTGCCTGGCAGGGCCCGGTCTTGATTGTCTGCGGGCGCAACGATGCGATCACACCCTTGTCGGTCAGCGAGCAGATGGCCGCATTGATGCCGCAGTCAACGCTGGTGGTGATCGAGGACTGCGGCCATCTCGCGCCGTTGGAAAAGCCCGCGGAGGTGACTGCGGCGATGCGTGCGTGGTTGCTGCAGGGTGTAGGTGACTAATACCGACCAACGCCTGAGTTCCGCAGTTCAGTACGCAAACGCATCACGGTGTTTGCGAATGAACTCGGCCCAACGCATCGGTTCGCGGCCGGTGATGGCGGGGAAGTTGTCGAACGTGGCTTCAATGCCCGGCACGCGTCGCTCGGCGACACGCTGGAAGTTGTCGCGTACGCAGTTCATATAGCCCATCTCGGCGCCGGCCGCGCGCATGTCCTCCAGGAACACATCCGGGCTCAGCGCCTCGTAGCGGAATGGCTGGCCAAGCAACTCCGTCATCAGCGCGGCAACCTCACCATAGGACTTGGCGTCGTAGCCCAGCCGGTAGGTCTGCCCGGCATGCCGCTGCGGCCACGCCAGCGCCTGTGCGGCGACCGCGGCGACGTCATCGCCATCGACCCAGCTGAAGCGCGCATCGCCGGTGTATTGGCGGATGACGCCGTCGACCACGGCGCGGGTGCCGTCGTAGCTCAGCAGGTTCTGCATGAAGGCTTCCGGCCTGAGGTGGGTGAAGGAGAAGCCATGCCACTCGATGTAGCGTTCCACCAACTGGTGCCAGGCCCAATGCCCGATGCTGGCGTCATCACCGCCGCAGGCACCCAGGTGCACCACATGCTGTACGCCGGCCTGCTTGGCCGCATCGAGGAAAACCTTGCTCTGGCGCAACATGTCCACGCTGTAGCCGGTGACCAGGAATACGCGGTCAATGCCCCGCAGCGCAGGCAGCAGCGTGTCTTCCTTGTCGAAATCCAGCAGCACCGTGCGGATTTCCTGTGCCTCCAGCGCGGCGGCTTTGGCTGGAGAGCGCACTGCCGCGACCGGTGTTGCCGCTTCTTCCAGCAACAGGTTTCTCAAGGTTTCGGCGCCGATCTGGCCGGTGGCGCCGGTGACGAGGACGGTGGGGCGTTGCTGGCTCATTGCGGCCTTGGATGCTTGATGGAAGAGGGTGTCCAGCCTATCGTGGACACACATTCCGTTCCGCGATGTTTTTTACCAGCATTACGGAGCCTGATTCTTCAATAGCGAAGCCTGCCGCATGCACCCCTCCGAACGCCTGAAAGGCCTCGACGTCTTCGTCTGTGTTGCTGACGCTGGCAGCTTCACTGCAGCTGCGGAGCGGTTGCACCTCACCGCCTCGGCGGTTGGCAAGTCGATTGCGCGATTGGAAGAACGATTGGGTCGCACGTTGTTCCATCGCACCACGCGGCGCATGTCACTTACCGAGGCCGGCATCGCCTTCCACCGGACCTGCACGGAAGTGCTGACGAACCTGGAGGAGGCCGAGGTGGCGCTGCGGGCTGAGGATGATGAGCCAAGTGGACGAGTGCGAATTGATCTGCCGGCCGCATTCGGCCGCTTGCAGGCCTTGCCGATCATCCTGGGTTTTGCCCAAGCCTATCCGCTCACTCGGCCGCAGGTGTCGTTCTCTGACCGATTCATCGATCCGGTCGAGGACGGTGTCGATATCATCGTGCGCATCGGCGGACCCGATGCGTGGTCGTCGCTGGTCGAGCATCGACTGCTGGGCCATGAGCAGCACGTGTTCTGTGCGGCCCCCGCCTATCTTGCCGCGCATGGGGTGCCGGCAGCGCGTGAGGATCTGCTGGCGCATCGCTGCATCGCCTATGGACGCGCCGATGGCTCGGTTAGCCCGTGGCGCTTCGCAGCCGCAATGCCAGGCGAAGTAGAGCTGCAGATGATGCCGGCTCCGCTGGTAGTGGGAGATGGTGAAGGGCAGGTCACCGCTGCGCTGGTTGGCAGCGGCATCGTGCAGCTGCCTACCTGGTTGGTACGCAGTCATCTTGAGGATGGCGCGCTGGTGGAAGTGCTGCCGCATCTGGCCAGCCAGGGCCTGCCGCTCACCCTGGCCTGGATGAAAAATCGGCGTCAGCTGCCAACGGTGAGCCTGTTGCTGGAAACGTTGGCACAAGAGTTGGCGCCGCGCATCCGCTAGCAGCGCCACAATCGCAGCACCTCGATCAATGGCGGGCAGGTAGCACCAGCCCGCCATGGGTTTACTCAGGAACCGCGTTTCAATCCCAGGCCGGGGCGATACCCGGATTGGCCACGCGCTCGCCGCGATCCAGCTCCGCGATCCGCGCCATGTCCTCGGCATCCAACCGCAGCTGCGCCGCCTGCAGGTTGCCGGCAAGGTTCTCGCGCTTGGTCGACGACGGAATCACCGCATAGCCCTGCTGCAGCGCCCATGCCAACGCGACCTGTGCGGTGCTTGCCTGGTGCTTGTCGGCAATGGCCTGGATCACCGGGTCCTTCAGCACCGCGCCATAGGCCAGGCTCATGAACGCGGTGACGTGGATGCCCTGCTCACGCAGGTAGGCGATCAAGGCGCGGTTCTGCAGATAGGGGTGCACTTCGATCTGATTGGTGGCGATGGCATCGGCACCGAGGATGGCGATGGCCTGACGGGTCAGGTCGATGGTGAAGTTGGAAACACCAATCGCCTTGGTCAAGCCCAGCGCCTTGGCTTCGCGTAGCGCACCCAGGAACTCGGCCATCGGCACTTCGTCCTTGGGCGAGGGCCAGTGGATCAGGGTCAGGTCGACGTGGTCGGTGCGCAGCTTGCGCAGGCTCTCGCGCAGGCTGGCAAGCAGGTCATCGTGGTGAAAGTTGCTGATCCAGATCTTGGTGGTCAGGAACAGCTGTTCGCGCGGCACGGCGCCGCTGGCGATAGCCGCACCCAGATCGGCCTCGTTCTCGTAGATCTGCGCAGTGTCGAAGGCGCGGTAGCCAAGTTCCAATGCGTTATGCACGGAGTCGGTGAGTACCTGGTCCTTGAGGCGATAGGTGCCAAGGCCAATAGCGGGAATAGTCATTCAAATCTCCATAAATTCGCGCTTACAGGCTACGCCGTGCAGCGCTAACGAAAAGATAAAAGGGAGTAACAGCGTGTTCCGTCAATGCGCGCTGACGGCGACGCCTTCGGCGCGTACATCCAAACCGTCGCGGCGATCCAGACGACCGCTCAGTACAGTCAGTGCCAGCGCACCCAGCACCACCAGCGCGCCAATCCACGGCGTGTGCATCAGGCCGATGTGATCGACCACCAGGCCGCCGAGCGAGGCACCCAGTGCGATGCCGATGTTGAAGGCGGCGATGTTCAGGCCGGACGCGACATCGGTTGCCTGCGGCACGAAGCGCTGTGCCTGCTTGACCACATATACCTGCAGGCCCGGCACATTGCCGAATGCCACCGCGCCCAACGCCAGCACGGTCAACAGCACCAACCAGCGGTTGTAAGCGGTGAAGGTGAGCACCAGCAACACCAGCGCGAGCAGGCCGAAGATCAACGTCAGCGCAGGAATCGGACCGCGGCGGTCAGCCAGGCGCCCGCCCCACAGATTGCCGACGGCCACCGATACGCCGTAGACCAGCAACACCGCGCTCACCGCATTGGCCGAGAAGCCACTGACGTCCTGCAGGATCGAGGCGAGGAAGGTGAAGGACAGGAAGGTGCCGCCATAACCCAACGCGGTCATCGCATAGACCAGCAACAGGCGCGGCTGCGCCAGCACCGCGAACTGCTGGCCGAACGTGGCCGGCGCGCTGCGCGGCAGGTCGCGCGGCACGAACAGCAGGCTGCCGAGCAGGGCGATCACGCCCAACGCAGCCACCGCCAGGAAGGTTGCACGCCAGCCCAGGTGCTGGCCGATGAAGGTGCCCAGCGGCACGCCGGTCACCAGCGCCACCGTCAGCCCGGTGAACATGATCGCGATCGCGCTGGCGGCCTTGTCCTTGGGCACCACCGAGGTGGCGATGATCGAGCCGATCGAGAAGAACACGCCGTGGGCAAGTCCGGTCAGCACCCGCGCCACGATCAGCGAGCCATAGCCGGGCGCCATCCACGCAATCAGGTTGCCGACGGTGAACAACAGCATCAGGGCGACCAGCAAGGCCTTGCGTGGCACCCGTCCGGTCAGAGCGGTGAGTACCGGCGCACCCACCGCAACGCCCAGCGCATACAGGGAAACCAGCAGGCCGGCCGAGGGCAGGCTGACGTGCAGGTCGGCGGCAATGGTCGGGATCAGCCCGACGATGACAAATTCTGTGGTGCCGATGGCGAACGCACCCAGCGTCAGCGCCAGCAAGGCAAGGGGAATTCCGCGTGACATGGGCGAATCCTTGGAAAGGGCTGCGCAGTCTGACGGTGGAACTCTTGCTGAAAAATGCGGTTTGCCACCAATTACTATTGATTTAAAGTCAACAATATTCCACCAGCCACCTGGCCGCCCCGATGAAAACCACCCTGGATGAGATGCAGGCCTTCATCGCGGTAATCGACACCGGCTCGATCACCGCTGCGGCCGAGCAGTTGGGCCAGACCACCTCGGGCGTCAGCCGGGCGCTGGGACGGCTGGAAGAGAAGCTCGGCACCACCTTGCTGACCCGCACCACCCGCCGCCTGCAGCTCACCGACGAAGGCGAGACCTTCCTGGCCCGGGCCCGCGCCATCGTCGCCTCGGTGGATGCCGCCGAAGAGCAGATCGCCGCGCGCCGGGGCACACCGTCCGGGCGGTTGCGGGTGGATGCGGCGATGCCGTTCATGCTGCATGTGATCGCACCGCTGGTTGCCGGCTACCGCGCGCGTTACCCGCAGGTGGCGCTGGAGCTCAACAGCAGCGAGCGCTACATCGACCTGCTGGAGCGGCGCACCGATGTGGCGATCCGCATTGGCCCGCTGGCGGACTCTACCCTGCATGCAAGGCCCCTGGGACACAGCCGCCTGCGCGTGCTGGCCAGCCCGGCCTACCTGCAGCACCACGGCACACCGAAAAGCGTGGCCCAGCTGCAGGCGCATACCTTGCTGGGCTTCAACGAACCGGATTCGCTGAATCATTGGCCATTGCAGGGTGACGACGGCGAGCGCCTGCACGTGCACCCCGCATTGGCGGTTTCCAGCGGCGAGATCCTGCACCGGCTGGCCCTGGAAGGCGTGGGCATTGTCTGCCTGTCCGACTTCCTCACCGAAGCGGCGCGTGCGCGTGGCGAGCTGGTGCAGGTGTTGCCGAAACTGACCTTGGATGCGCGCCAACCGATCCACGCCGTGTACTACCGCAACACCGCCGTATCAGCGCGCATCAGCTCCTTCCTCGACTACCTGGCCGATGCGATGGCACAACCGATTGTGGGAGCGGCGTGAGCCGCGAAGCTGACATCGTCAGGACCAACCGCGTGCAGGTGATCCGATGAACTTCGAGTGTGGTGGTTATCGTCGTTCGAGGCTGCCTGGAAGTCTCCTGCCGAGCATGGCTCGGCACTACGGGTACGGCGGGTCGCGGCGTGCTTTCGCCCCCTCCCTTTGGCGAAGCCAAGGGGAGGGTTGGGGAGGGGTAGGCTCTTCAGCTTCCGACGCTGCAGTAGCTTCGCGGCTCAAGCCGCTCCCACAACAACGCCAGTACCTGCCAGAAGCGATGGCGCCGTCGTTTGTAGGAGCGGCGTAAGCCGCGAAGCTGACATCGTCAGAACCAACGGCGTGTGTGTGATCCGATGCATTTCGAGTGCGGCGGGTAGCGGCGTGCTTTCGCCCCCTCCCTTTGGCGAAGCCGAGGGGAGGGCTGGGGAGGGGTGAGCTCTAGCTTTCGAGGTTGCAGTAGCTTCGCGGCTGACGCCGCTCCTACAAAAGCCGACCACAAAGACCTTCAATGCTGCTGGGCATGATGCCAGGCATGGCGCACCAGCCAACGCGCCTCGTCCCAGGAAACCGCCAGCGCCGGGCTATGCCGGTGGTAGCTGTCCTGCAGTACTTTGTAGAGCTGTTCTTCGTTGGCGCGTGGATACGCCTGATAGACGTCGTAGCCCATTTCCAGCAGGCGCTGGTAGTGGTCGAAATCGTGTTGGCCAAGATGGCCGATGGCATGCACGCCGCGCCAGTAAGTCAGTTCGGCGTGGCGATCGATGCTGCGCTGGGCTGTAGGTGCGGTCTGCATGGGTAGCACTCCGTTCGCGGTCTACCCCCTGTTCGGCCGATGCTACGACGCGAGCAGGGGGTGCGCAACTCGCCCAATTCAGCTTTCAGCGCTGGCTGCATCCAACTGTGTGACCTGCGCTGGGCTCAAGCCAAGCTGCGCTGCAGCCAGCACTTCCTGCAGCTGCTGCACGCTGGTGGCACTGACGATGGGCGCAGTGATGCCAGGGCGTGCGATCAGCCATGCCAACGCCACCTGTGCCGGCGTCGCCTTGTGGCTGGCGGCTACATCATCCAGCGCCTGCAGAATGCGCAGGCCACGCGGGTTGAGGTAGCGATCGGCGACCTTCGCGCCGCGTGCGGCGCTCTTGCCTACGTCATCGGCGCTGCGGTACTTGCCAGTGAGAAAGCCACTGGCCAGCGAGTAATAGCTGATCACGCCGATGCCGTGTTCGCGCGCCAGCGGCTCCAGCTCCGCCTCGTAGCCACTGCGGTCGTAGAGGTTGTATTCGGGCTGCAGGGTTTCGTAGCGCGGCAGGTGATAGTCGGCGGAGACCTTGAGCGCATCACGCAGGCGCTCGGCGCTGTAGTTGGATGCACCAATCGCGCGCACCTTGCCCGCCTCGATCAACCGCGCGAACGCGCCCAGGCTTTCTTCCAGCGGCACCGACTCATCGTCTTCATGCGCCTGGTACAGATCGATCACATCGGTCTGCAGCCGACGCAGCGAATCCTCGACCGCTTCATTGATGTTGTCAGCCGACAGGCCCGGATGCTCGGCCCACTTCGCAACCTTGGTGGCGATCACCACCTTGTCGCGCTTGCCGCTGCGCTGCAGCCAGCGGCCGATGATGGTCTCCGATTCGCCGCCGCGGTTGCCCGGCACCCATGCCGGATAGACATCGGCGGTATCGATCAGGTTGAAGCCGGCTTCGACGAAGGCATCGAGCAGGCCAAAGGATGTCTTCTCATCGGCACTCCAGCCGAAAACGTTGCCACCAAAAGCGATGGGGCTGACATGGAGACCCGAGCGGCCAAGTTCGCGTGACTGGGGCATGCGTTGCTCCTTTGTTGTTCAGTTCAACAGCATAGACGGCATGCGTTCCAATTCCGTGGCAAGGTCGTGAATACAGCGTTCCGTGCGCCGCTCTCACGCTAACGGGATGTGAACATTTGCATGCTGCATTGCACTTGCAGCCGCGTGCTAGGCTCGCGGTTTCAATCGACGGAATTCCGCATGAAGAAGCCTGCCCCGCTGCTGTGTGCCTGCCTGCTGGCGCTTGCCAGCACCCTGTCTGCCGGCACTGCGCTGGCCCATGAAGCCGCTGCCAGCACTGCTGACGCACAGGTGTCGCCGCAGCTGCAGGCTGCCATTGCAGGCAGCTGGCGCACGCCGGCCAATGTGCTGCGCGACGAATACCGTCATCCGGCACAGACGCTTGCGTTCTTTGGTCTGCAACCGACGCAGACGGTCATCGAAATTACACCCGGCGGCGGCTGGTATTCCGAAATTCTTGCACCCTATCTGCGCGATGGCGGCAAGTACGTTGCTGCGGTGGTTGATCCGGGCGCATTGCCCGCTGGGGGCGGTCGCGATTACCAGCAGCGCTCGCGCGATGGCCTGAGCAAGAAGTTCGCCGCGTCCCAGGCCCAGTTCGACCGCGCCAACGAGGTGGCCTACGACCCGGCTGCCCCGGTGCTGGGTGCACCGGGCTCGGCGGACCTGGTGCTGACCTTCCGCAATGTCCACAACTGGCGTTCTTCCGGGCAGGCTGAAGGCATGTTCAAGGCCTTCTTTGACGTGCTCAAGCCAGGCGGCACCCTGGGCGTGGTCGAGCACCGTGCCAAGGCTGACGTGCCGGCCGATGACGGCAGCGGCTATGTTGGCCAGGCGCAGGTGATTGCCATGGCCGAAGCCGCCGGCTTCAAGCTGGCTGGCAGCAGCGAGGTCAATGCCAACCCGCGCGATACCAAGGACTACCCCAAGGGCGTGTGGACGCTGCCGCCGTCCAACAGTCATGACGCCGCGGATGCCGCCAAGTACAAGGCCATCGGCGAAAGCGACCGCATGACGCTGCGCTTTGTGAAGCAATGACCTCGCAGGGAATAGGGCTTGGAGAGGGAGGGTGAGACAATGTGCGGCCTCGCTGTTGGCCGCACGGCCCTCAAGCTGGCGCGCGACGGGAGCTCGTCGCGCCCAGCCAGCAACGCATCTTCAATCTACTTTCCGAACACCTGCATCACATGCTCATCGCTTTCAACAAACCCTTCAACGTGCTGTGTCAGTTCACCGACCGCAGCCAGCCGCCGCGCGCGACCCTGGCCGGCTTTGGCCTGCCGCCGAACGTGTATGCGGCGGGTCGCCTGGACTACGACAGCGAAGGCCTGCTGTTGCTTACCGATGATGGCAACCTCGCCCATCGTCTGACCGACCCACGCCACAAGCAGCCCAAAACCTATTGGGTGCAGGTTGAAGGCGTGCCAACCGAGGAGAAGCTGCAGGTGCTGCGTGATGGCGTGCAGCTCAACGATGGACCAACCCTGCCTGCGCGTGTTGAATTGATGCCAGCGGCACCAGCGCTGTGGGAGCGCGACCCGCCCGTACGGTTCCGCAAGACCGTGCCGGACAGCTGGCTGGCAATCACCCTGCGCGAAGGCCGCAACCGCCAGGTGCGACGGATGACGGCTGCGGTCGGCTTGCCGACACTGCGCTTGGTGCGGGCGGTGATGGGGCCGTACGCCCTGGAAGGACTTCAGCCGGGGCAGTGGTGCCAGGTAGGTTGAGCTGCGGTGAATGCGCTCAACCCGCATCGTCGGCGGGTCCGCTTTGCCGAGATGTGGTGCGATAGGCGGCAAGACCTGGTTCGCAAGCACCTTGATCGGCATCGGGTGCGATGCCACTCCCACGTCCTTGTCGAGAGTGGCACCGCATTTACCGCGGAAGGATGGAGCACCATCGACGTGGATACGGCGATAAAACCGAGCCCCGCAAAGATATGAGAGTCCAGAAACTGCTGGAAGATAGTCAGCCAGCCTTGCGAAAGCCGATGATCGAACCAGGCGCGTGCTCCAGCATCGCTGCGCTGATCGTTGGGCAGCCGCCCAAGCGACTCATTCGATAGTTGCGGCAGCAGCAGCGATGCAACTACCAGATGTCGATGGTGGTTGCGAAACCCGCCGGGTCATACGCATGTATCGTGATCTCCGCTGGGATGAAGCTCCTGCCGCGATAGGTGGGACTGGCTGCATAGCGGCTCAGTTTTCCTGCGCGCATCAGGGGCAGCACCGCGCTGGTATCGATCCTGCGCTTCTGCTCCGCAACCCAGGTTGGCACAAACACCATGTTGTCCGCATCGCACTCACCACCAAGTTCTTCCGGAAGCAAATGCAGGAAAGCCAGTTCAAGTCGTCGCACCGCTGCTTCGCACTTTTCTCTCGTATCGAAATGCCAGAAGTCAACGCATCCGGTTTTGCGGGGGCGGTGCCCGTCGTGCATGACGCTCTCCTGTAGCCTTCACAACTGACGCGCGTGCATGGACCAAGGCAGCGTCGCAGCGATGAAGCGTGCTGGGGGCACCGCGTTGAAACCCGCAATCAATGTCGCCGTCTTTGGTGCTGAGAGGATACGAGAGTTTTTCGATATCGCCTTGTTACTACTGGGCATGAGCTGGCACAGACACGGCATGTAAGCGTCTGTGCTCACCTAGCGGTAGTACGCGGCGTGTGGCTTCAGCTGAGTCAGGCGTTTGAACAGCGGGTTGGCGGTCGCATAGTCGCAACGTGCTGATGTCCTACGGTCGGCGCTATCCGCGCGCGCAGCATCCCCTCGCGCCAACCCGCCGCTTGCGATCAAACGCCGCTGGTAGTGCTCACTGCCCGGCAGGCGGTTCCCACAGCTCGATCTTGTTGCCCTCTGGATCCATCACCCAGCCAAACTTCCCTTGCTCGGAACGCTGCGGTTCACCCACGACATTGCAGCCCTCGTTGCGCAGTGCCGCGAGCAAGGCATCCAGGTCATCCACGCGGAAGTTGATCATGAAAGATGCAGTGGAAGGCGCCATATAGCTGGTGTCTGCAGCAAACGGGCTCCAGATTGTCGCGCCCGCCGGGCTGTCGGCGCCGCCCCACTGAAACACCGCACCGCCCCAGTCGCTTACATCCAGGCCCAGGTGCTCGCGATACCACGCGGATAGCGATTTTGGATCGTTCGACTTGAAGAAGATGCCACCAATGCCGGTTACGCGCTTCATGCTTGTTCTCCAACGGTGATCAGGTGAGGGATGGCTGCATCGCGGGGAGGTGGGACAGCATGTTATCGGACCGATACCCGGAGTGCTGCAAGAGGGCACCCCGTGTAGCAAAACCGTGGCGTCCTCCACTTGGCTTGGCCAGTCATAGGCCAGTGGCACATGCGGTTTGCATGGATGAAAGGGAGTTATGCGTCACAGGCAAGCACGACAAGCCGTAGTGCTGGTACGACGAGCAACCTTTCAGGCCATCGAGTGTAGAAGGATCCGGTAGTGCGCGAAGCCGTCCCGATCTGCTGCCGAAGCGGGATCGGTTGGGTTGAGCTGTCAGGCCTCATATCTGGATGAACAGCGAAGGTGCGTACGCAGACCAGTACAACGCGACGGTACCGAGGAGGCTGAAAGACAATGCAAGGATGACGCGGAGAACTGTAGGTCTCCATGTAGCGATGCCAACAAGAAGCAGACAGATTGCGGGCAACGCCCACCACCATTTGATACTGCGAAATACAAACTGGGAGTAGCCTGATTGAGCGACGTTGAAGCTGCTCCACGCGCCAGTGAACGCATCAATGGCGCCGTGCTGTAAGGCGTAAATGAAGTAACCTTGGGCCAAGGCCAGCACCAGCACAACGGCTACGAACAATAGTTTCTTGAGCATGAATTCCTGCTTTTGGAGTGAACCAACCCACGAAGCCAATCCGGTGTGAAAGGACTGCGAGGTGGAAGGTTTCCTGGTATTGGGGACACTGGTTGCCCGGCCATTGCGGGCAGCGAAGATACTATCAACTGGAACTGCTATCGGGCGTGGTTTGTCCTTTGGATTTCAGTGCGATAACCCACGCAGCGATCTCCAGCGCTATGCCAATGCCGCCCAGCAACCATGCCCCTGTGCTGGATGAAGCAACGTAAAGGCAGAGTGCGGCAAAAAACAGAGCGATTGCGAAAGCATGCAGGATTTTCATTTGGTCATCTGCTTCATTGGTTGATCAGGTGCTCGAAGCGAGTGCGCCTTGAATGTACTGTCTGGACCCGCTGCCGTCAGCAAGTGATCCACCAGCGCACCAACGGTGCCGGGCCCGCAGGCTTCCCAGAAGGCGGTTTCCAACTTTACGTCCGCGATCTCCTCCATAGCTCGGATTGCGTCTTCTATGTCCGCGTCATCGATCGCCGCGAAGCTCGGGCCACCTGCAATGACCAACAGCGAATCTCCCGGAAGAAAATAGGGCGTTGGCCACCGGCAATGCCGGGAGAGAACAACGCCGACAGCGGCGGCCAGCGCTTGGCGATCGCCGCCACCCCAAGCATCCATGGAGCTCGAGGCGCGAGATGCCTGGTTGGAGCGAAGAGCCTTGAAAAAAGACAGGTCGGGACCTATCCATCTCACCCCTATGAAAAAGCGTTTCCAGCGGCCAGTGGGTGGATAGTGAGATGGGTACCGGAGCGGTTCGTCGGGATGCATGGTGAGGAACTCTCCATGGGGACGGTCAGAAACAAAAGCTCCTTCCCATTGGATGCAACCCATGGATGTTTCACCGAAAAGCTCCGGAGAGCGGTAGTCCGGTAGGCTACTGGGGAGGGCGGAGTTCGATCTGAACGCCGCATTGGCACTATGCCAAGTATTTGGCGACGATTGCGCCCAGCGCGAGTACGGCTCCCGCGATTGATATGGGGCGAATATGCTTGTGCCATCCATACGCCATAAGGGCGAAACCAGCTGCTCCCAAAAGGTTGCGAAGGCTTTGTCCGTAGAAGACGAAATCTACGAGATTGATTGCCGCAAATATCAGCAGAAGTACAAGAAAAAATTTTCTACTGGTAGCCATGCTGGAAAACCCCATGATTTTTGCTTTCTTTCAAAGCGTGCCTCGACATAGGCTGTGGAACGGCCTCGGTTTGTGTCCACTGTCAGGTCGTTGCCGGCCCAACATCCATGCCGTCATAAGTATCAACGCCGAACTTGTCAGCAAGCGCATAGAGCTCTTGATTTCTTTGGTGCAGCGATAGGACCGAGTGTGCCTCGAGCTTTTCAACATGCAGGAAATAGTATTCATCCTCGCCTTCGTCAAGCTCTGGAATGAACATTTCAACGAAGCGATAGCCTTGCTGATCAAGCTCGCTGGCGAGTGTGCGCAGCTTGTCGGCCGAGGCGTCAGTGAAGAAATAGCCCCAAAGCATTGGGCCATCGATGTTCCAGTCCGTTGATTTCTGGATGTTCGAGAACATGGTTTCCAGACTTGCGATATCAATCATGCAAACACCTGACTCCATAAGGACGCCGAGCCGCATATCGGATTCGGCCTGGATGAACTGTTCGGAAAGAACTGTTGATCAACTCTCCATCGAGATGCAATCGATGTTGCCGCTCTCATCGAAATGCACGGAAATGACGTAATTTGTCACGTCATCGGGGAGCGTAAAGTCGAAGTACTCAATGTCATCGTCACCCCAGGATGAGCCAAGTACCAGAAGGCCAACCACGGTGGATGCCTCGGGAGTCTCTGACTTGAGGTGTTGCTGCCAATAGGTTCCAGGGAGCTCAGCGAGGTGATGCTCAATGAAAAGAGTGATGCTGTCCTCTCCGGCCTCGGTACCGAACGCCTGCTCGATTGCATCACGTGCCTGCTTTTCTCGTTCCAGGGCGGCTGACATTGTCTCTCCTTGATTGTCCAATCCCTATCCGGTGGCGTCGGTCACCAGCTGAGTGCATGGCCAGCGCCGCCTCGCTTGGGCAACCTGACACGTGCCGATGATGCCATGGCGGCAGGAAGGAGTTCACCCGGGAAGGCTTGCCGAGCGTCGCAGGCAGAGCGCGAACAGGGATAGCGGAAGGGCGGTGAGATGTAGGGGCTGGGACAAACTTGCCGACGCCTGGATCAGTTGAAGCTGCTGCCCGGAGCCGCCGGGCAGGTAGTCGACCTTGCTACGAAAGAAGAAGGCGCAGAGGCGGGACAACACCGTCGGCGGACCCTGGAGCAGCGCGGCGGCAAGAAGTGACAGCTTGAAGGTCGCACTACGACCCATCCGGCCGAACAGGCTCGCGGCTACCGGTTCGGGGATTGAACGCAAGCTTGTCCCCATTGACCAGTTCCACCACGAACTGGTTGGAGCTGTTGAAGCCGATGTTGTGCACCCAGGCAAGGTGCGACACGGTGCGCAGGAGTTGCGACTTGTGTTGGTAGAGCTGGTCAAGCTTGATGGTGCGAACAAGTCGGTTGCGGTTGTAGAAGAACAGAACTGGTTCGTCCAGCGTCACCTCTACCGGAACGAGGTTCATGCCGCTGTAGCCAACGACCACAGACTCTCCGACATCTGAGATGAAAAGCCAGCGATGCCATCCGGGTATCCGCCAGGAGTCCTGTCCTGAGACCTGCGGAAACACAAGCGTTGTGTTGCTGACTGGGTCGGACGTCGCGCAGAGCTTTCGGGTAGCGGAGCAGGTAGTGAACTTTTTTGGCGCTGGCAGTGGAGTATCAGCAAGCGCTGGGCTTGTGAGAAGAGTAGCGATGAGTACGATGGAGCGCCTCATGATGCGTAACTCTTGGGCTGGACCGAGCCAGGAAGCGGGATCGGCTGCACTGAAAGGTCAGGCTGCGGGCGAACCTGTCATCGAATGTCCTTGGTGCCAGGCTACCCATCACGTGCAACTCTCTCGCCGCACGTCGGGCAGCACCAGCCTCCCAACAGGGATTCACGCATGCTGGATGGCTTTCGGAACCTTGGCAAAGGCGCTTCGTACTTTGGACACGACTTGCGGGGAAGTAAGAGTCCAAGAAGAAGTACAGCCACTCCGCCAGACATGCCGCCAATCAGTGCAGCTGTCAGCAGCGTACCCATAAGACTCCTGTTCGCGCCTAACTCTGGAATCAAGCCGAACCGCTCAGCGAGTTCGGCCTGGATTCGCTGTCAGGTTGCCGTGATGGCAGCATCACCAGCTTACTTTGATGCTGGGTGCGCAGTATCGAGCTGTGCATTCTTTTCCACAGCGGCATCATAGATTTCAAACAGTGATGCCCTGGTGGACCAGATGCCCATGCACACCAGAAGCAAGGCAATTGGCAACAACTTGTAGATTCGCTTTTCAATCATTGGAATTACGTCCTTTGTAAACATCCAGTTGAACCGCTTGACTCCGAAGTTCCGTACATCTGCGAAATGGAATCGGCTTGCATGAACTTCCAGGCTTCACCCGTCGCTAGCCTAGCTGAATTTGCTCGACAGCGGTGAGTAGAAACAGAGGGCAAGGATGACGCCGTTTAGGAGCAATGACGCTTCATAGAACAGTGACGACGGGCGAGAAATGACATGAGGCGCATCAAGAACCGTCAATGCACTCCAGCCCAAGGTGAAGAGCAGATATGCCCAGGGGCTGTGCGGGAGGAAAAAGGCAATGGCCATGAGCGAGGCAAGATAGCCGACAACCAACACGATGCGCAGGGCACCATGAAAAGGGTGAGCTTTACTGGATGCAACAACACGCTCCTTGATCTTGAGTCGTTCTTCGCGAAGCAGCTTTGGAAGCGACCTGGCGCCAAGCTCATCAGCCACGATGCCGCCAACCGTGACAAGGATAGTTAGCAGTACGAGCAGGCGGAACGTCAGTTCAGTCATTGGTATTCTTCACGGGAGGCCCGACTCTGGGATTAAGCCACGCCGCTTAGCGGCGTCGGCTTGAACGAACTGTCAGGCAGTTGGCGGTGAAGACCTGCTGCCATAGTCTACTTGCTGGAGTCAGAACTCACTTGCCACACAAAGCTGAGAATAATCCCAACCAGCCCAATTGGCACGCAAACGGCCAAAGCAACCCAACCCGGGGCATCCAAAGGAACAAAAGAGAAGGCAGCGACGCCGAGGGCAACAGTGACTGCGAGGCCGACATAAAGGCGCCAAGACAGGAAGAGCTGTCCGAGTTCCAGTAGATCAAGAAGTGCCATTAACCATCTCCTGCTGCCTGACGCTCTGAGTTAAGCCGCGCCGCGAAGTGGCTTCGGTTTGAATGGGTTGTTAGGCGGCACCTGCGAACTTGCGTGCGCCCAACGTGGAAAGTGGCAAGTGCTCAATCCAGGAACTCCCACGTGTTTGCGCCATCGAAACGCCTGACCGTGACCGACGCCAAGAGCTTAGCCTCAAAGTTCCGCAGGTTCACCCCGTGGCGAGCACCCGGCGTCGGCTCAATTGGCTCCCAATGGGTGGAGATACCGCAGGTCCTGCACCGATAATTCGTCAGGGTCCGATCGCCCCAGATGTAGCTTTCCGTGTTCTCCGGGTGGCCTTCGATGGAAACCGAGCCAAGCTCGTAGAAGGCCCAGAGTCCTCCTGTGCGCCTGCATAACGAGCAGTTACAGCTCGTTGCCGTCTCAGGTGCGGCAGGCAAAGTAAGGCGCACTGATCCGCAATGGCAGGAACCTTGAAGTGATGGTTGAGACTTTTGCGGGTTCATTGGAATGCGCTGCTGGTTGTTGTGCTGCCTAACACCTGAGTCAAGCCGTGCCGCGAGGCGGGTTCGGCTTGAATGAATTGCTAGGGCGCGGCCTTGCGACTGCGCTTGCTGCCGGCTGTCGCTTTCCGTGGTTTGGCAGGTTTTGGCGCCGGCATGAGCTTGGCAGTCTCTGTAATGAGGTGCCGTAGCGCATCGGTGTCGTCCAGCACCTCATCGGCTACAGGATAGTCCTTTGCACCTGGATACGGTGGCCGTTGCGGCAGGCTTGGTGCCAGCACGGCGGCCGCAGCCGAGGGTTTGATGAAGAGACTGTTGTCACAAGCAAAAGCGACCACTTTTCCGTCCAGGTAGAGCGCGTACTCACCGAACATTTTTTTGGATGTGAGGCGACTTCCCAGGCCAGCTTGCTCCGTGACGTACTCGATGAAGTCTTGGTCAGTGGCCATGTTGTTCCCGTGGTCTAACTCTGGAATTAAGCCGACTCGCGAGGCGAGTTCGGCTTGAATGAACTGTTAGGGCGCTATTTCACTACGCCCGTGCCCCAGCCATCGTAGTCACCCCCATGCTTCGTCGCTACTGCCTCAAGAGCACGTGTCGTCGCGGTCATTGCATCCAACTGTGGCACCATCTCACGGGTAGCATGAATTTGCCATTGAGACTCTCCGGACACGCGATCTATCGAACTGATGGTGTAGCCGAGTTGCTCCATATCCGCAGCCGCAGCCTTGGCTCTTCTTTCGGTTGGTACGAACATGAAGAAATCAATGTTATGCGGCTTTGAAACGTTCGATCCGGCAGAAACCAGGTTCTCTATGACGCGAGCGTCCTGTTGTTCTGCCATGGACTGAGCCATGCAGGGGCTGGAGATGAGCAGAGAAAGAAAAGTCAGATGGATGAGAACTTTCATGGTGCCCTAACTACGGAATTAAGCCGCGCCGCGTAGCAGTGCCGGCTTGAATGAGCTGTTAGGCCGCGACGCATGCCTACAGCAGGCGTGCATTTGCTAAGGGTCTGGCTGCGACCAACGCTGCGAGCACCTTTGGCTGGTTGTGTGCATTGTTGATACCGGCGGGTAGCCGGCTTTGCCAAGGCTGAAACTCCCAGTGGTCACCGCCAGCAGAACACTGGCGCGTAGAGTTGGAGGGCTTCCGGAAGTAGGCGATCGCAGCCTCAAGCTGAGCATTTGATAAGAACTCTAGCCTGAACTTGGCGATTGCAATAACAAGTACCTCTCGAGCAGGCTCAGGCGCTGGGACGTCAGGCATGTGGTTTCGGTGTACCGAAGAATCGAACATCTCGATTGCAGAGCTTTTCATGCGCAGCCTGACTCCGGAGTTAAGCCGACCCGCGTGGCGGGGTCGGCTTGAACTAATTGTTAGAGGGTAGTCGCGAGTGCCAGCGGTGAACCTCCTGCAGCTCGCTCGTATAACTGGACTCGTCTGTGGAAATTGCAGAGTGGACTGAAAAGTCAAAGGAGACGATACGTGCACGATTCGTATCCAGACGATCTGTGCGGATCTGCGCCGCGACCGTTGCAGATGAAATGGAATTGTCGACTCCCCGCATTTCAATGCCAGGCTAAATTAGAGGTTTCCGTTTCGTGGTACTGGCGGAATTCGGCGGGCGTCAGCCCGCCGAGGCTGTCGTGAGGTATCTCGGTGTTGTAATCGGCCAGCCACCGCTCCGCCTGTTCGCGTACTTCTCCGAGGTT
>NZ_JBSPUF010000021.1:0-27567 GCF_056861425.1 Stenotrophomonas sp. 21LCFQ19
AACCTGCTTCAACGTCGTAACGATCTGACTCTCGGTGAATTTGCTCTTGCGCATCAGTGGTCTCCTTGGGGCTAGTTTGCCCGGAGACCTCTAAGAATGCCTGGATCAAGTTTACGGGCAGGCGACAATTTCAACTAGATTGCGGCCAATTCCCACGCGTTTCACGAGAGTACATCAACAACAATATCTCTCGAATGATGTGGATTTGAAACCCCGACCATCAAGCCATAACTATCTCAAGCGAAGCACCAATGACCACCTTGCCTGCCCCAGACAACTCCACGCATACCACTGTAACGGGCTCGAGCTTTCCATAAGTAGGGGACCATATCCCCATTGCGCCATCCGCAGCGGATGCCAGTGAAACCCTGACCATGCACTCGCCACTGAAGCTGGCACGCATACTGTTGCCCGTTTTTGACAGAACCGTGAAGCCGCTTTCCGTTACATCGACATCATGAACTGAAGGAACATGCCAGAACTGAAGATAGGAACCTTGATCAGGCGATTCCGCTATGCAACTGTCGAAAACATCAAGTCGCAAATCTCCAGCGTAAGACAACTTCCGTTCGACTTCGAAACCAGGAAACATCCTGGTCCGCCCAATCACGTAAGCATTCTCGTCTTCCAGGCAACTATCCACCACCGAAGAAATTCCCCCATCCGCCGGCTTGCGCAACGCGGAAACACCTACAGGCATCAGTAGGTTATGAGCTGGGGCTGAGCGCATGTACTCCCGCTCCGGCACTCCATGATCATGAATATAGAGCCCGCCATCAACCAACCAGTCTTCACCAAGCGCATTCAATACAAAGGAAGTGTCATCGTCCTGTCGGTGATAACGACTCAAAAAACCGCACTTGAACACAATATGTGGACGTTCGCGAGGAGAAAATTTCGCAGGATTCCCCCTGAAAACCATGTAACCGGAATGCGGGAAAACTGCGTGCCATGCCGCAAAATCCACCCCTTCTTCGCCGCAACTCATAGCATGGAGAAGTTCCGGCCAGCCTTCGAATCCTAAAAGCCATGTCAAATTATTACGCACCGGCGCGATCTCACTGTCCCCGATAGCGGGCAGGCATCCATCTGGTCGCAATATGTATGCCAGAAACTTGAGCGCGGGTGGAATAAAACCATTCAGATCCGCGATAGGCGGATTCCCACCCAACGCGCGAATCGCGGAATTAACCTGAAGAACACTGGACAAGATAACAGGATGATATGCGGGGCTATTCTCGATATGAACACTTTCTTCAGAGAAAGAGCCTGCGACTTCGAAGCGCAAGCGCTCAAGAGCAAGGCCTTCCAAATCTCCTACGGCGTCAAACTTCGGGAACGTCAAAGCGGAAAGATACAGCTGAAACGCCTGATCCAGGCCGTGATTGGTACCTTTCGAATAGAACGAATCTTCACCCAGAACGAGTTGATGTCTGACAGAAAGTAACAACAACAATCTCAACAATGAAAGAGATCCAATCGAATTTCGAACCAAATAAATATAAATCTGACTGAGAACCCCGAGACGAATCGCCGTGGAGTGATCGTTCCAGCTCATAGGGGAAGCTGGAGGATCGACCAAATTCTGATCTGCCCAATCGAAAACAAACTTCTCGACAAGATCCAGCGCCTGCAAATTACCTGACTCGGCGTGCAAACGTACAAGATGTTTCAAGAAATCAAGCGAATGAAGTTGCCAGCCAAAATTATTCTCCCCTGCTGCCGTTGACCAGTCGCCAGGGACTGTAAGAACCACGCTGCCCTTGTTTCGGAACACGATTTCTCCCGACTCAAGCAGGAGAGTTCCTTGCTCTGCGTTGCCCGCAGCAATCCATGCATCAGCCAGTCGCAATAGGTGCTCGGGAAACGATCTCTGGCCGTTGATCAAACCCAGCTCATAGTCGGAAATATAAGCCAGACGCACACCACGAATACCACAGCGCAGTGAGTCAATCGAACGATCCGGAGCTTCGATTTTCTTTTTCCAGTTCATGCATGTATCTCAAAAAAACGAAGCTCCGGCACCAAACTAAATCAGTTCTTCCACTCGAAATAAACAGTACCAACGCCTTCCGGAGTAGTCTTGCTGCGCGCCCCCATAGGTGCAACGTTCACGAGAACGTCCGCAAACTTATCATTGGCGTAGTGATTTACCCATGCACCGTTAGCGGAATCCTCGCTCACCAATTTAAAACCCGACGCAATCATTTTCGCCTTGACGTCTTGGTGCGCATTTTCAACCGAAACGCCCCAGAACTCGAGAGCAATGAAATTCTTCCCACCATTCTCAGCATTCGCATCTCCACGATTGCGGACTGAATACTCAAAGCTAGGCGTATAAACGCCGACAACCGGCGAATCAATCAGTTTCGGAACGAAAGCGACCGCATCTTTGCTGGCTTGCGCAGCAGCAGGCTGCGGAACAGCAGCATTCTCGGCAGGGGGAGCAACCATATCGCAGCCAGAAATGGCTGCGACGCCAACCAATGCCAGCCCAAGAACAACCTTCTTCATAAGAATCCTTTGATATAAATAGAACGGGAATAAGTAGCTACTTCAATTTCAATTTTGCAGCGGATAAATCCATTCCTGACGGCGTTCGGTACTGAGCAACTCTTGCCCCAGCAATCTACCACCCTCAAGGCTTAAATGCCCTTCATCGAAGTAGAGCGGCGCGCCTTTGTGCCAAGCATGGCATCCCGACCGCGTGCACAACAACCCCTTGATATCCATGAAAGAAGCACCCGATGGATTCTGTTCAGCGATACTTGCCAAGTGTAGCTCCATTTGGCTCAATTCGCTGCTAAGCCCCTCTTCGCCGGCTGCACAGTCAAGCTTCCATGGCAATCGCACGCTGCGCTGCAAACATTCGCGATTATATCCTTTGTAGCGAGGCACATCGCTCACAAACACCACCTTCGCTCCAGTCAACCAGATTGACTGGAGCGTCGTATCCAGCGCTTCCCGGAATCCATCAAGCTTTTCGTAGGCCTTCCAGTTGCCAGATATAATCACAACGCGATAGCGCTTTAACTCAACCCCCGACTTAACAACCCGCCAAAAACTATTGCAGCTTGGCCTACTGACGTTAGCACTACCCCCGAAATCATCTGCGAAAACGGGAGGGCATGATGAATGCTCTGCGTTCCGGATTGATATTCCACTAGCCTTACCCAGACCATCATAGAACCCGACATACTGAGCTGCTTTCGAGTCCCCCCACAGCAGCACGTCGGGCTCGAACTTACTCTTGGCACCAATGACGCATCGGGGATCACTCATTATTCCAGGCTCGCTAACAGACAGCTGGCAAACATAGTCGTACTTGTATGCAGGGGCAACCGCGCTCGCCATTCCAGCAACGCGCGCCTTGTATCCATCCGAGCTCTCAACAAACCTCTTCAGCCCGTTGGTGGAAATCAGTGCAAGGGCAATGGCTACAATCGCAGCAAGCGGAACCAGCCAGACAAAAACCACCGTAACCCATTTTGCTGGGCGCCATGACCTGAAAGGCGCCTCCACATATTTGTAACTCAACCACGCAGCCAATAACATAAACACTACAGATACACATCCAGCTACAAGCCCGATCTCTCCGTAGAAATACCTGTAGAAAGCCAGAACCGGCCAATGCCAAAGGTAGAGTGAGTACGAGATGAGTCCAACAAGTACGACTGGACGGACGGACAAAACTGCTCTGGATAACGTTGCACCTCGCTGACCAGCCACAATCACCAGCACAGATCCCAAACAGGGCCAAATGGAATTGACACCAGGAAAATCCGAGGAATCGTTCAGAAAGAACAAGGAGTAGCCGATAAGCCCAATACCGCCGAGCGAGCAAATCTCTGTTACCCAACGACTCAATGAACCATCCGGCGTCCGTCGGCCCTGCATCAGCAACGCGGCCGAAGCACCAACCAACAATTCTCCTGCGCGCGCCGGAAGCATGTAGTAAGTAAACTTCGGCGCAATGGAAAGGAATGCCTCCGCATAGGCAAATGAAGCCGCACTGACAACCAGTGCCAGCGCGATGATCAGCGACTTTCTTCGCTTCGCAACAACGGCAAGAGCAATAAGAGCGACCGGCCACATGAAGTAGAACTGTTCCTCGACCCCTAGCGACCACATGTGCAGTAGTGGTTCCTGTTCAGCAGCAGCTGCAAAGTAGCTGGTGTCCAGATAGTTCCAGAAATAGACATTCGGAAGAGATACCGCAGACCAGAAGGCCGAGCGACCTAAACGCACCAGATCGTCCGGCAACAACAGAAGGCAGCCAGCTAGCAAGGTAACAACTGTTACCACCGCAAACGCGGGATAGATGCGTCGGATGCGGCGAACATAAAAATCCGCGAGAGAAAAATCCCCTCTAGATATCTCAGACCAGATATTTCCGGTGATCAGAAACCCTGAAATAACAAAAAAAATGTCCACACCAACAAAGCCCCCTGGAACCAGGCTTTTATTAATGTGATACAGAACAACACTTAGAACCGCAACCGCACGCAGTCCATCGATGTCGGGGCGATAGCCGGCCCCAACCGACGATCCCCGTAAATCAGATGAAAGAGATTTCATCCCCCCGCCTCCAATCTCATTGACTTAATTGATCACCTAGCCTACATCGTCAAGCCGGCAGTACCTCATGCGAAAAGCAGGCAGCTGAAACGGACAAATCCGATACAACCTGGGCATGCATCTTCGTCAATCGCTTCCAGCAATGCTCCTGTGCGCGCTGGATCCGTTGCTCTCTAGCCCCAGGAGCATCCTCCTTCAGCACCGACTCCATCTTTTCGACCCATTCCCCAGACGTATGAGCGACCAATAGCAGTGGTGCTGGCTCGGTGATTGCCTCCATCGGGGAACTGATCACCGGTAGCCCGGTTGCAAAGTATTCCCAGAGTTTCAGCGGGTTAACTGCGTGCATCGCTTCATTCACAACAAAAGGAATCAGCAAAACATCATACTGGTTGATTGCCGCCGCCCCCCGCACTCGATTCACACGTCCGGTGAACACTACGTTGGACATATCTCTCATGCGCTGATAGTGGGCATGCGCAGCACTCCCAGCCGCAAGCTCGACCTGGCCGTGGAACACGAAATCGACGTGTGGCATGGCCTCACATACCTCGACCATAAGTGGCCAATCGAAGAACGTCGCCAGATTTCCCAAGTAGCCTGCCACCGGCCGACCAATACGTGGCCTTCTCGGCAACCGATACCTCTCAAAAACTTCGGTAACTACACCATTTCCAACCAGACCCAGCGAGCGTGCGCCGGCTGATTTTCTATCAAGCAAAGGTTGCGAAGTGAAGAAGACGTGCTCCGCTCGCTCTACAGCCGACCTCTCCGCTTTAGCCACACCAGGATAGGTGTCGCCCGTGCCAAAGTTGATTGTATAGTCGTCGTAAACTTCGTAGATATAGCGAGCACCCACTGGCAATCTTTCAGCTTGATCTGGTTTGTAGACCCAATGCAACACCTCAGCATCAGCGCCGTAGTGTTTGGCGATCAGTCCACCCAGAACGTCCAATTGATTCGGAAGACCCTGGAAAGAAGCAAAGCCGCTGCCCGCAGGAATTCCGCCGGTAAACAGTCGCGTCTTGAAAATGTTCTCACCCACCTTCAGCAGTTGCCCCTTTCCGATCTTCGCCAACTCTTCCAAAGGAGCCCAGCCAAGACGGGCGATTGTCTCGTAATGATTCCCCGGCTCGATAACAATGAGGTCATGCGTCTCCTTCAAATGGAGTGCAAGCGCCTCAAGCATCTCCCGCCGGTGGAAGGTCATCCATTCATCAACAGCCCAGACAATGAGAACTGATCGGCTGGAGGAACGAGCGGCAAGGACAGCGGATGGTGCGGGATACAGCAGATTTTTCCACGTATTCACCACACCCGCTTTGTCGAAGCGATGACGAATCGCCTCCTGCATCTGCAGGCGCAACCGTGCGGAACTGGAGCTCTTGTTGAGGAACTCTATCCTTTCGGCAGCTTCAATCGCACTAGTTACCGTATGCAACTCAGGATATATGTCCGATGCACCTTCCCAGTTCCACACGATAGGCGCCGCTCCGGAAGCCGCTCCTTCTGCTACCGCCATGTGGAAGCTTTCGAAGTCCGAGGGCGACAGCAGAAAACCAATCATCTTCAACCAGGGCGCCACGTCGCTTCCCTGTGGATCGAAAACTACCTTGTGTCGCAGCTCACCGGAATTTATACGCGAGTAAACAGAACAATAGTACTCCCGCTCAGCCCCCCTGGCCCAAAGCCAATCAATGCCAGCAGGACTGTTACCTTTGATCCGAAGCATGTAGCGCTGGTCCTTCTTGAGCAAAAGCTCCAATGTATCGACTGCAAGGTCCAATCTTTTCCGCTTGGGCGCGGTGCCGATCATCCCGAGGTTGAAATCCGCCCCGCCAAATTTTGGCAGCGCGTACTTTTCAACATCTATATAGTTACCTACCACGCGACACACATCATGAGGTATATCAAACTTCTCAACGCATTCGTCGAGAATATGCTGCCCAACAAAAACCAGCGCATCAACCGCAGAGTAGTCTATACGCTCGGGATAGGTAGATCCGCGCTCCTGAAGGTGGAGCCGGACGATGAGACGTTGCTCCTTCCGCTTGCGGGTAGAGCAAAAAACAGCGTTCTCCATCGCCCACTCGGCGACCATGACATCAGCCCAATCAATCAATGCTTGGCTCTTTATCGCATCATGTTGATCGTGCCCCGCCCAAATATCATCCCGGAACTCAAACAATCCGGTCTGCTCCAACTCCCTTTGCAGCGGATACCAGAATTTCAGGTCATGCCCAAAAACACCAACGCGAATCTTCCTAACTGACATAGCGGTTTTCACTCAGATTTCAATTTTGCGAACTTCATCGTGGATACGAGCCAGGTCCATGAACCGGGCACGAGAATAATTGGCCTGATCGGCAGCAAAGACCGATCTATCATCGGATGCGAATGATTCCTTGCCGTCCAGCAAGCGGGCCAAGCCATCCGCAGCGATACGATCACCCGCGATGACCAAGGATGAGGGCTCTAGCGTTGCGCCGTACGAGTACTGCAAACGTACATCAAGCGATTTTCCTACCATCTGGGCTCCGCTGTATCGAAGCGCATTAATCAGATCCTGCAGATAGAAACGACCGTAGACAGCCTGCGCCGACATCAACGCGATCACACATCGCGATGCTTCCACCCACATTTTGGAAACCACTTCGCCAACCGCGAGGTCACTTTTGACAAACTGAACTCGCTCCATTGACGCTTCGATTTTGCGTTTGTCTACAAAATCCCCGCGGCAAACCACGACCAATCGCTTGCTGCTTCCGACATGCAGCTGCTGTCGCTGGAAGGCGTCCATCACCACGGCAACCTCGAGCTCCGACCTAGCCTCGGCTACCACCAGAACATCGGTGTAGCTCTCTACCTGAGGCTGCGGCACCCCTATTGACTCAGATATCTGGTTGAACCGATGCCGATAGGTATGCTTGGCAAAGACCTCGCGAATACCTTGCAGGCTCCTTCTAGTCCATTCACGGTCGTCGCTCATCAGAACAGCCAAAGCCTCCTTTGCCTCATCGGTGCTACGAACGTGCCAGATCAAGTCATTGCCGAATGTCGCCTCGGTCCCTTCCGACCATGTACTCACTACAGGTGTTCCGCACGCAAGCAATTCAAACACACGCCTGGAAAACATGGTCGGCGAGTCAACGACCGAGTTGACGTTCAGGAAAACTCGGTATCGACGATAGGCATCATTGACCTCGGAATATGGAAGGCTGCCCCGAATATTTGCGCTGAAGCGCTCCGGGAATGAAAAGTCGGACGGCGCAGAATTAGGCTTGTAGTTACGATCAAATATATCAAAATCATAATCACGAGCTGCATCCAACAACATCAACTGATCATCACGCCTCTCCTGGAAGCGATTAGCATAGAAACTACCGGCGAAACACACTTTACTATTTCGCTCAGAGCTCCCAATAGGATTATGCAACGCATCCTCAGCAGCAAACTGAAGAACACCAAGTCTTGCGGTAGTTCGCTCACTGTAATTCGGCAACGCTTCTTCTGCGGTCGTGAATACATAATCAAAGCTGGCAGCCTTGGCGATGAAGTCCTTGAAATGAACCGGATCCTCCTTGTTCCAGAACACCGTGGGGATGCCACGCTTCTTGAACTCGGCCACCATTTCAGAAATTTCGTTCCCTGGTGGATTTGCATAATTCGCGACGCGATACTGCCACGTTCCGTAGTTACCTTTCCAGGAAGATTCTACGAAAAGAAACTGCGGACGGTAACGCTCCAACAATGCCTCCCAGTTATCCGGGCGAGGCTCAACCAGATTCGCATGCGGTGCGAAGCAAGCCCGTGAAAATTCATCCATCACACTCATCACGGTGACTTTGCCGGGTTCGATCTGCTGAACCCAACCCATAGCTGAAAGCTCTTTGCTCGCTGCATCACCACCTGCCACCCTTGCGGCCTTCTTTTTCTCTGCCACAGGGCTTGTAATCTGCGCCGAATCTTTCAAATCCGGAGGCGAAGGCAGTTCCACTGGAGTACGTTTGGGCAGCTTCAGAGCGGGGATGGAAGTATCTCGATTTCTATACGTGTGCCATGTATGCAGCATTTTTCCCGGGAAAGCGGCGACACCCCGTAGGGTGCGCAATCCCATTACCGCCCTGCCAACTGCGAGAGCCAACGAGTTATGGAATCGATAATTTTCCTCATGCAACTCGCGCATGCGTTCCTGCAGGAGACGACCATAGGCCCGCTCCGCTTCAAGATGCAGGTAATGCCCGGTGCGCTTGAACTGGGCAACCGATAGTTCTGCCCGCACGCCACCAAGCTGCTTCTCAACCCCCATCTTTTCTTTTTCCAGGCGCTGAACCAACTCGTCGCCTCGCTGCTTTTCCTGCCCGGACACCAGCCTAAGTCGCTCCAGTTCCTTGGCCGCGACAGACACTCTCGCGGTTGCAGCGTCCAAGCTGGTCTTGGTATCACGGAGTTCCGAAAAGACCCGTGCTAGCTCCTGTTGCGAGCCCTCAACTTCAGTCTCAGCACCCACAAGGCGCGCTGTTGTCTCGTCGAGCTCTTTCCGCAACTCCCCAAGCATCGTTTCGTCATATTCATGCTTGGCAAGGGCGTTGACCAACTGCGTCTCGGCAGCTTCAAGAAGCGCTAGCGCAGCGATATGTTCAGCTTGGAGTTTATCTAACTCAACCTTGGTGCAACTAAGTTCTTCGATGGTGTTGTCGTGCCGCAACTGAAAACTCTGCAGATCGTTCCTGACGTTTCTCAAACCATTTACTGCGTCCCCGTGCTCGTTCCGCGCGTGCCCGAACTCCGCGTTGACAGCATCAAGTTCCGACACAACAGTGGCGTGAGCAGCGCGGGCCATCATGAGATCCGAGCCAATCCCGTCAAGTCGTGCTTTGGCATCACTCAATTCCGCCTGAACACTGACGAGCATCTTCTGTTCATCGGCTAGTTTCAGCTCCAAGCGGTTTCTTTCTCGGATTTCAGTTTCTAGCGAAGCCTGCGCCACTTTGGTTGCGCTCTCTAGAGCAACCTTCTGTTTACGGAGCTCCTGTAACTGATCTGAAACATCGTAATACTTCTGATGGACATCCAGTGCTCCAGCCCTTGTTGCTTCGAGCACCAGATCCCAATTCGGATTCAGAACCGTGCCCGCAGACTTGTCCGCGATCAGTCGAATGTAACCATCCGTGGCAGCGAGCTCGCGCACGACAAAATCTTCTGGCAGAAACTGAGCAAGATCACCAGGAAAAATAGTCGACTTATGATCTGGCCAAGGATTCAAACCAAAGGGCACCGTAACAATCAATCTGCCACCCGGGGCTAGAAATTCCGCAGCGCGCTTCAAGAGGCGAACCGGACTGGTCTGGTGTTCAACCACCTCTCCCATGATCACAGTGTCGAACGTAGCCAGTGGAAACGACGAAAGGTCCACACAATGAAACTTCAGTCTCTCCTGAACAGACTCAATCTCCTTTGCGCGCTCGCGCAAAGCGTAATCAATCGTTGGCTGATCGATATCGATGCCAGTTACGTACAGCCCCTCCCTAGCCAACAGGATGGAAGCAATACCTTGGCTACAGCCCACATCCAGCACGGATGTACCGGTAGCCTGCGAACACATCCAGTTCATACGGGCGCGGGTGCGCGCCCCGAATCCAGAACCCATGCCGTCGTAATAGGCTTCATTGATGTGATCAGCCCAAACAGTTCTCACATCAGGATTCGTGTCGTGCTCGTTGTGCATGATCGCTCCCTCAGCTCCACAAACCGCAGGCATCAATAACAGAGGCGTTTGCCGGACTTGGAATTCCTCGGAAAGCGGTGTGTGCGACCAATGCAACCACTACGTCCGCATTCATGAAACTTTCCTCGAACAGAGCCACATTCAAGCTTCCAACATCTTCGCCTGACGTAACGAGCGCATCTGAGAATGGATCCATACAGACGACAGCCCCTGGATAGGCGGCAGTCAAGGATTGCGCAATCTGCAACGCTGGACTTTCCCGAAAATCATCGACGTCCGGTTTGTATGAAAGTCCCAAACAAACGATTCGTGGTATTTTCCCCGGCGATTTCGCAACAGCCTCAGCCACCAGATCGAGCACATACCCAGGCTTGCTGTCATTGACCTCGCGGGCAGTCCGGATGATCTTTGCGCGTTCCGGGTCACTGGACACGATGAACCACGGATCCACCGCAATGCAATGCCCGCCGACACCCGGCCCCGGCTTCAAGATATTCACTCGCGGATGGCGATTGGCCAACTCAATCAACTTCCAGACGTCGATGTCCAGGTTGCCGCAGATCATCGACAACTCGTTCGCGAACGCGATGTTGACGTCACGATAGGAATTCTCAGCCAACTTGCACAGCTCCGCTGTACGGTCGTTGCTCGACACGCACTGTCCTTTTACAAACGTGCGGTACAGCGCTGCAGCCTTTTCTGTACAACGGTCCGACATGCCGCCGATGATGCGATCGTTCTCAATCAGCTCTCGCAACATCTGACCAGGAATGATGCGCTCAGGGCAGTAGGCAAGATGCACATCCGGATTCAATTCGCCATCAAGCGGGAAGCGTAGATCGGGACGAAGTTCAGCAAGCAAACGCGCAAGTTGCAGGGTGGTTCCTACTGGAGAAGTCGACTCCAGAACAACCAGGTTACCTTTGCGCAACACCGGTGCGATGGAGCGACCGGCAGAGATCACGTAGCCGACATCAGGCTGATGCGTTTGATGGTCGACCGGGGTAGGAACGGCAATGATGAAATCATCAGCAGCGACGGGGCTGATAACGGCTCGAAGCCTCCCACTGGCGACGCCTTGTGCAACCATCTCAGGCAAACCCTGCTCTTCGATATGCGCCTGTCCTTGGTTAATTGCAGTCACCGCCCGTTCGGAGATATCCACGCCGACAACGGTCCGCCCATGGGCTGCGAAAGTGGCGGCAGTGGGCAATCCGATGTAGCCCAATCCAATGACTGAAATGGTCCGATCGTTCACGCTGCAATCCGCCTCTGCGATAACATCAATTCTGCCGTTCATAAAACTCCTTCTTTATCTAGATGGCGCACATAAATTTTTTTGCGTGCACCACGAAATCAACGGGCGGCGTCACCTCTAGCCGTGCTGGCGTTGCAGCGCGGCTTCCACATCGGAAAGCCAACGCGATGCCAGACTCGGCCAGGAGTATCGCTCCACCTCTTCGCGCCGGGGGGCGCGCAAAGCCAACTGTCCCTGTTTTTTAATCTGAATAGCCTCAGCCAAGGCCAACTCTATATTCTCCAATGTCGAAGCAATATCCCATCCCGCGCAAGTCGTCGTCACCAACACGCCAGTGGCGTCTTGACTCTCGCCGCGCAGGTGCATGATCGGCTTGCCTGCACCAAGGTATTCATAGATCTTGCCCGGCACCTGTACAGGATCGGCATTGGCAAGATTGACAAGAATGTCGCATCGGCGCTGCGCGGCAAGGGCAACAGTGTGCGGAAGAAAACCAAGCAGCCTTATCCGACCTTCGGATCGCTGCATGTATTCCTCCAGATAGTCGGGAGCACGAATCGTAGCTATCGACAAACGTACACCGGGAAGCGCCAAGACCGCATCCAGTAGTTTTTGCGCGCCACGAAAGCTGTAGAAGCTACCTGTATAGAGAAGCTCAAGCATCTCCGAATCAAACAGGCCGTCACCTGAAGCTTCGCTGGTTCGAAAATCGGGATTGAAGCCCTGTTGCACAACAACCAATTTACTATCCGGCAAGGAATGGCGTTGCTGCAGAACTGACACCGCCGCGTCCGTCGTCACGCTTACCATCATGGAAGCACGGCAGACTTCGGCCTCCAAAGAAAACGCCCGCTTCCGCCATTTTTTTGGAGTATATGGCGCCAATACCGGGTCACCCAAATCAACTACCAGCGGAAAACCTTTCTTTGCCGCAGCCAATCCAACCGGCAATGTGCATGCCGGCTCGTGCGAAACCACAACGACATCCGGCCGTCGCGCAGCGATGGATGCGTGCACCGCAGCTATCGCGTGTCGCTCCCACTCGACCCGATAGTCCGGAAAAAACCGATCGGATACTACGCCTTTGATCCTCTCAGCGAGATGCCCCTTCCAGTTGAGTCCGCCACGAACACGAAACGCGTCCTCCAACGACCTTCTTAGCCGTCCTTTCCAGTTAAGGACCTCCACAACGGGCAGTCCCCCAGCCTGAGTGCTACTGACAGTGACATCGCTACTGTCACTGACCGAAGCAGGGGTGCCGCAGCTCTTCCGCCCGCGCCCCAACAGGAGCTGTGTCAGGCGCCCAGGAAATACGCGCCTGATAACCAACTCATCAGGCAATTCCGGCAACCCGCCGGGACCATAGCCCGGCACGTCTGGCGCTATCACCTCCACACTATGACCAGACCTCACCAGCTCCCGGCTCAGGTAAGCCCAACGCAGCGCCTGCGGCGAAGGAATGGGCGGGAAATCATAAGCAACAAGCAAGAAGTGCATTTGCGATCAACCCTGCTGCAAGCTGGTTTGGGGGGAAGCCAGAACGTCCCTGAATTTGACCAGCACCTCGGCTACAGGCCCGGCTGCGATAACGGACCCGGCTTCCAACAGGATCGCCTTGTTGCAGACGCTCTCCAGCAAGCTGAAGTTGTGACTGGCCAACACAACGATCTGCGCACTATCCACCCGCGACTGCATCCTCTCCTGTGCTTTCTTTACAAAGCCGGCATCACCCGTCCCGATCCACTCATCCATGATGAGTATCTCGTGCTGTACAGCAGTAGCGAGCGCAAAACCAAGCCGCATGCGCTGACCAGATGACAATGTCCGCAAGCGGTCACCAGCCTTGCCTTTAAGCTCGGCAAAATCCAGCACTTCATCAACAATGGCATGAGCCTGCTTTGCCTTGAGGCCCATTGCGATACCTCGCAACAGAATGTTTTCAACCAGAGTTGCCTCCTGGTTAAAACCAAGTCCCAGATTCAGCAATGCCTGGCGTGCGCCGGACACCTCCAGCGTACCGCGGGTTGGCGGATAGGCACCCACCAGTACCTTGAGCAAGGTTGACTTGCCTGCACCGTTGCGTCCAAGCACCGCCAATCGATCGCCCGGCTCAAGATCAAAATCAATGCCGTCAAGCGTGGTGCGCATCATCCGTTTGGGCGGCTGGAACGCTGCTTGCAACAAAACACCAACGCTGGCTTTGATGGTGCGCTGCTCCTGGGTGTAGGTAGGCAGGTCCAGGCCAATGTTCTTCGCCCGCAGATAGATTTCCTGTGTCATACCCATACCGGTACGTAGCGCGCATAACGCCGATAAATGAAAGTAGCCGCCAACCAACCACCGACCAGCATCACAGCGAGGTAGATGTAAGTCAGCTTCTCGATAGGCTCACCCAACATTGGCGCGCGTACGCTTTCGATCATGTGGTACAGCGGGTTGGCGCGCGCAATCATGCCGCGCACGGTATCCATCGGCGCTTGATCCGCATACCAGATGATCGGTGTGAAAAGGAAACTGAACATCAGGATGCTGCCGATCAACTCATGCACATCCTGCAAACGCGCACCGAGCACCGCGACAATTGCACCCATCCAGCCAATATTGAGTATCACCAGAATGAAAGCGGGCAGTGAAGCCAGAAGCCCCGCCGGGTAGAAATTCGGACTGATGACCAAGGCAACCGCGACTGCGGGCAGGGCCATTACGAAATAGAACATTGCCTTTGCCACTACACGCAGGACGTAGTCGGTCAATCGCACCCGGCCATCCAAAATGAAACTGGCATGCCCTTGGAATGCCGTAGTGCACTCACTCAAACTGATGGTGATCAGGCGGAACAAAACGTAACCAATGCCCAGATGCGGGATGAACCCCGCTGCCGCGTGCCCTTGCAGGTAGCCAAAAAATCCACCAACACCAAACATATAAATCAACGCCGGGCACAACGCCCAGAACAGCCCCAACCGCGAGCGCCGATACTTGGTGGCAAGCTCCAACCAGGTCGAATATATCCAGAACCCAGGGTTACGGAAGCTGTCGATGTAATCACCGATAAGCGAACGACTCATCCCGCCAATGCCTGCTCGAGATCAGCACGCAGATCAACCACGTCTTCCACGCCCACGCTCAAACGAACCAACGCATCGCTGATACCCAACTGCGCGCGGCGTTCGACCGGGATGGAGGCATGCGTCATCACCGCCGGGTGGTTGACCAGGCTTTCCACGCCGCCAAGTGACTCGGCCAACGTGAACAGTTCGGTCTTCTCGCAGAAACGTTTGGCTGCTTCGAATCCGCCCTTGAGCACGATCGAGACGATGCCGCCGTAACCGGCCATCTGCTTGCCAGCCAGTTCGTGCTGCGGGTGCGAGGCCAGGCCCGGGTAGATCACCTTTTGCACTGACGGGTGGGTTTCCAGCCACTTGGCCAGCTCCATCGCGTTGGTGCAATGCGCCTTCATGCGCAGCGGCAGGGTCTTCAGGCCACGCAGGGCCAGGAAGCTGTCAAACGGGCCCTGCACGCCACCAATGGAATTCTGCAGGAAGGCCATCTGCTCGGCGAGCTCGGCATTGTCACCAACCACCACCATGCCGCCGACCATGTCGGAGTGGCCATTGAGGTATTTGGTGGCCGAATGCAGCACCAGGTCCGCCCCCAGCTCCAGCGGACGCTGCAGCATCGGCGAGGCGAAGGTGTTATCCACCACCACGACCAGGCCATGGCGCTTGGCGATGGCGGCGACCGCGGCGATGTCGACGATCTTCAGCATCGGGTTGGTCGGGGTCTCGATCCACACCATCCTGGTCTTGGGCGTGATCGCGGCTTCGAACGCGGCCGGGTCGGTCAGGTCGACGAAGCTGAAATCCAGTGCGGCGGTGCGGCGACGCACGCGCTCGAACAGGCGGAAGCTGCCACCGTAGATGTCGTCCATCGCCACCACGTGGCTGCCTGCGTCCAGCAGTTCGATCACGGTGGAGCTGGCAGCCATGCCCGAGGCAAAGGCAAAGCCACGCGTGCCGCCTTCCAGCGAGGCCACGCAACGCTCGTAGGCGAAGCGGGTCGGGTTGTGCGTGCGTGAGTACTCGAAGCCCTGATGCTCGCCCGGGCTGGACTGGGCATAGGTCGAAGTCGCGTAGATCGGCGGCATGACAGCGCCGGTGCTGGGGTCAGGCGACTGCCCGCCATGGATGGCCAACGTGGCAAGCGACAGGCTGCGCTCGCCCTCCTGGCTGCGTGAATGCTGATCCGTCATGACTACTACTTCCAGCTAAAGAGGCGGGATTCTACCAGCCTCGTCTGATTTTTCAGGCTGGGCACCCGCAAGAGGTGCCCGCGAGACTCACTGAACCCTGCGACGCAGGTAGTTCAGCAGATCGATACGGGTGATCAAACCGAGAAATGCGTCACCATCGGTGATGATGGCCACCTGGCCGCGGTCAAACACCGGCAGCAGGGCTTCGATCGGCGATTTGACGTCCAAACGGTCCAGTTTGCTGACCATGGCCACCGACACCGGATCACGGAAACGGGCTTCATCGCCATATACGTGCAGCAGCACGTCGCTTTCGTCGATGATGCCGACCAGCTGGCTGCCATCCATCACCGGCAACTGCGACACGTCGTACAGCTTCATGCGCTGGTAGGCAGTGGTCAGCAGGTCCTTCGGACCCACCACAACGGTGTCTCGCTGGCTGTACGGGCGCAGGATCAGGTCGCGCAGGTCGCCGAACTGCGGGCGCTCGAGGAAGCCGTTGTCCAGCATCCAGTAGTCGTTGTACATCTTGGACAGGTACTTGTTGCCGGTATCCGGCACCAGCACCAGCACCTTCTTCGGCGTGGTCTGCTCGCGGCAATACTTCAGCGCCGCGGCCAGCAGGGTGCCGGTGGACGAGCCACCGAGGATGCCCTCCTTGCCCAGCAGCTCACGCGCGGTGTGGAAGCTCTCGGCATCGCTGATGGCGTAAGCCTTCTTGACCCGGCTGAAATCGGCGATATCGGGCAGGAAGTCCTCACCGATGCCCTCGACCAGCCAACTGCCGGACTTTTCGTTCAGCGTGCCGTCGTTGATGTACTCGGCCAGGATCGAGCCAACCGGATCCGCCAGCACCAGCTCGGTCTTCGGCGAAAGCTTGGCAAAGGCGCGCGACAGGCCGGTCATGGTGCCGGAGCTGCCGCAGCCGAACACGATGGCGTCCAGGTCGCCGCCCATCTGCTCGATGATCTCCGGGCCGGTGCCGAACTCGTGCGCAGCCGGGTTGTCCGGATTGCCGAACTGGTTGATGAAGTAGGCGCCCGGGGTACGGTCCGCGACGGTCTTGGCCAGGTCCTGGTAGTACTCCGGGTGGCCCTTGGCCACGTCCGAACGGGTCAGCACCACTTCGGCGCCCATGGCCTTCAGATTGAAGATCTTCTCCCGGCTCATCTTGTCCGGCACCACCAGAATGAGCTTGTAGCCCTTCTGCTGCGCCACCAGTGCCAGGCCCAGGCCGGTATTGCCGGCGGTGCCTTCCACCAGCGTAGCGCCGGGCTTGAGATCGCCACGCTTCTCGGCGGCCTCGATCATCGACAGGCCGATACGGTCCTTGATCGACCCACCCGGGTTGGCACTCTCCATCTTGAGGTACAGCTCGCAGACGCCGGCATCCAGGCGCTGGGCCTTGATGATGGGCGTATTGCCAATGAGTTCGAGGATGGAGGAATGGATGGGCATCGGTTGACTTCAGATCGCGCCGCACTGCGGCCGGACCGATGATTATCCGTTGGTTGTGCGCGAAAGTCAGGTAACCCCACCTTCAGGCAGCAGGCCAACACTGCCAAGTGACGCGGACAATGACGGCCGACGAGGAGGCCGCCACGGTCCGCGACATAAACGGTCCAGCGTGGGGAAGGTTCAGTTGATACTGTTTTCGTAAATCCGCAGGAGCTTCTGCTTGGCCAGCAGTTTTTCCCGTTTCATCTGTCCCAGGGTTGCCCCGTCAATCGGGAGCACACCCAGCTCCGCGTCCATGCATTTCTTGTTCAGCTTCTTGTGCTGTTGGTAGAGCTGCTTGAACTCCGGGTTGGCCTTGGCCAATGCGTCGATTTCACTCTGCGGCTGCCCTTCGAACATGACTACCTCCTTCATGCAGAAACAAGAACGCCCCGGCCTGGCGGCACGGGGCGTTGCTGGATTGGAAAGCCAAGCCGCTCACCGTGGCACCACCAACCGTCCTCCGGCCAACCTGCCAGGAGCTATCGGTTACTGGTTCGCGCCACGCTTGCACCGGCTCGGCCCTCCGTTGTCCGGACGACGAAAGTGCCGCCCGGACAATTGACCCTACGCCTGCAAAAAGGTTCCGGCAAGGGCTATGCGGAAACGTTTACTGAATATTCAAACCGATCCGCATTCAGCCTCACGCGAATGACAAAAACCTAACAAGTTCAGCTATTTAAGTTTGTCACGGCGCGATAATAACTTCCGCTGAACGGGCCCGGGTAGAGGCTGCTTTCTTACCCGTCACCTGGATGCGGTTGGCCGCCACGCCGCCTGCCACCAGCGCGTCCTTGAGCGCCTGCGCACGTCGCTGACCAACGCCATTGGCGCTGTCATAGGCTTCGATGGTGACCCGGCCCTTCTTGCCGATGTTCAGGTACTCGGCCAGCGCTTTGGCCTGGTTGCCGGCAGCGGCGGACAGCGCCGCCTGGCCAGCCGCGAACGCATCGCCGCTGAAGGTGTAGATCTCGCCACGACCATCGAACTTGGAGGCCGGCAACTTCTGCCCGGACACCAGCTCCGCTTCCTCGCGGGCCAGCTTGGCCGCGTTCTGCTGGGCCGAGCTCAAACGCGCCTGCTGGCGACCGGCGACGCTGGTCAACGCAGTCTCCGCGTCCTGCCGGGCCAAGGTCTCGGCTTCGGCCGCCAGGCGCAGGCGCTCGGCCTCCTCGGCCTGGATCTGGGTCTGTACCCGCAGCTGTTCGGCTTCCTGACGGGCACGGGCAGCATCGCGGCGGCTGGCCTCGATCAGCAACTCGCTGCGGGTGCGCTCCAGTTCGTCGGCCTCACGGCGCGCCAACGCCGCGCGGCTGGCTGCCTCGGCAATCGCGACACGACGCTCGGCCAGGTAACGGGCGTCATCCAGCTCCTTGCGCTTGGCCTTGGCCAGCGCCGCGATGGCTTGCTGTGCCTGCAGCTTCTCGAACGAGGCCACGTCGGCCGTGGCCATGTCGGACTGCAGCACCAGCAGACGCTGGTTCAAGGACGCCACCGCCGGGTCTTCCGCGGCCAGCGCCAGCAAGGGCATGGCCAACAGGCCGACAACCACCAGATTCCTGATCCGCATCAACGTCCCTCCCCTGTCGCCAACTGGCGTTGCAGCTGTGCAACCTCGGCCTTACGCTGGGCCAGCTGGGCCTGTGCAACGGCTTCCTCGCTTTGCGCACGTGCCAGATCGGCGTCGGCTGCAGCGCGCAGCGCCAGGATCGGTGCCTGCTTGCGCTGCCGTCGGTCGCCTGCTGCCTGCTGGGCCTGGCCCAGCTGCTGGCGGGCCATCGCCATCGTGTCCGGCGCGTACTGATCGGCGTCGGCACGGTCGGCCTTCTCGACGGCCTGTTGTGCGGCAAGCAATTCCATTGCGCCCGGATCCTGCGCCAAAGCACTGCCGCATAGCACGAATGTGCAGGCGGTAGCACACAGGAATCGTCTTAATTGTGCGAAGCTAGATTTCATTGGGGAGCCGTTGCTTGGGTGACTGAGCACGGCCATTGTGGTCAAGCCTGAGGCGTGCTTGCAACGGCACGCCGCCGTTTGTTGGGGAAAATTTCGCATGGATATCGGCTATTTCTTGAAGCTGATGACCGAAAAAAACGCTTCGGACATGTTTTTGACCACCGGAGCGCCGGTTTACATCAAGATTGAAGGCAAGTTGTACCCGCTGGGCAATACCGGCTTGCCGCCGGGCATGGTCAAGAAAATCGCCTACTCGCTGATGGACGAAGGCCAGGTGCCGCAGTTCGAGCGCGACCTGGAACTGAACATGGCCATCGCCCTGGCCGACGCCGGGCGCTTCCGCGTCAACGTGTTCAAGCAGCGCGGTGAAGTCGGCATGGTCATCCGTGCGATCAAGAGCCGCATCCCCAGCATCGAGGAACTCAACCTCCCGCAGGTGCTGAAGGACGTGATCATGACCCCGCGCGGGCTGGTGCTGGTGGTCGGTTCGACCGGCTCGGGCAAGTCGACTTCGCTGGCCTCGATGATCGACCACCGCAACAGCACCTCGACCGGGCACATCCTCACCATCGAGGACCCGATCGAATTCCTGCACAAGCACAAGCAGTCCATCGTCAACCAGCGCGAAGTCGGCCTGGATACCCACGCCTTCCACAACGCACTGAAGAACGCGATGCGTGAAGCACCAGACGTGATCCTGATCGGCGAAATCCTCGACGCCGAGACCATGGAGGCAGCTATCGCCTTCGCCGAGACCGGGCACCTGTGCCTGGCCACGCTGCACTCCAACAACGCCGACCAGACCATCGAGCGCATCCTCAACTTCTTCCCGGAAAGCGCGCACAAGAACGTCTTGATGAACTTGTCGCTGAACCTGCGCGCGGTGGTGTCGCAGCGCCTGGTCAAGGGCAAGGACGGCCGTCGCCGCCCCGCAACCGAAGTGCTCATCAACACGCCGATGATCCGCGACCTGCTGCGCCGCGGCGAGGTGCACACCATCAAGCAGGCAATGGAAGACTCGCTGGAAGAAGGCATGCAGAGCTTCGACCAGTGCCTGTTCCGGATGGTGAAGGACGGCATCATCGAGCAGGAGGAAGCGCTGCGCGCCGCCGACTCGCGCGATGGCCTGGCGCTGAAGTTCCGCCTCTCCGAAGGTGGCAGCGGCGAGCATGATCCGTATGCGGATTTCGCGGTATCGGCACCGGCGGCAATCACGCACGGGTTCTGAGCTGGTGGTTCATGCAACAGAAAGCCCCGCATTGCGGGGCTTTCTGTCTGTGCTGCTGCAGCCATGAGCCAATCCTGACTGCCGTGGCTTTTGTAGGAGCGGCGTAAGCCGCGAAGCCACTGATGGATCCGGGCTCTAGCTTCGTCGAGCAGTGGGTGATCTGCTGCTTCGGATGCAATGCCGGCTTCGCGGCTTACGCCGCTCCTACATCGCATGTCAGCGTCGCGGCTTGCGCCGCTCCTACAACCACCAGCCCTGCTAGACCGCGTCGACCTGGTTTTCCGGGCGGGCTGCGTCGAATGCCGGCAGCGCCAGGCAGGCCTCTTCAATCCGCTGCAGGGTTGGATACGGCGTCAGGTCCAGGTGGAAACGACGGGCGTTGTACAGCTGCGGCACCAGGCAGCAATCGGCCAGACCGGGCTCTGCGCCGTGGCAATAGCGGCCGGTGTCGAACGAACCTGCCAGCATGGTCTCCAGCGCGGCAAAACCGGTGCGCATCCAGTGCAGCGTCCACTCGTCGCGCTCGGGCTGCGGCACGTTCCATTCGCGATCGAAGAACTGCATCACCCGCAGATTGTTCAAGGGGTGGATGTCGCAGGCGACCTGCTGCGCCAATGCACGCACGCGTGCACGGCCACCGGCATCGGCCGGCAACAGGGCAGGCTCGGGGAAGACTTCTTCCAGGTACTCAAGAATCGCCAGCGACTGGGTCAGTACGCGCTCGCCGTGACGCAGCGTCGGCACCAGCTCCTGCGGGTTCAAGGCGGCGTAATCGGGCGCATGCTGCTGACCGCCATCACGCACCAGATGCACCGGTGTGAGTGCGTACTCCAAGCCCTTCAGGTTCAAGCAGATACGCACGCGATAAGCGGCACTCGAGCGCCAATAACTGTAGAGCGTCAGCCCTGCTTCCATGTCAGATTCCCCCATCACCTGCCACCACAATAACGGCTGGCGGTGAGGATTCCTTCACCACCAGCACGGCCAACGCGCCAACTGTCTTTCAGGGACGCGAAGCCTGTTCGATGCGCTGTTCAATCGCACCAAAAATGCTGACGCCGTCACGGTCCAGCATCTCAATGTGCACCACATCACCAAAACTCATGAACGGTGTCGACGGCTTGCCGTCACGCAGGGTTTCGACCGTGCGCTGTTCGGCGAAGCAGGACGCGCCCAGTGCGGTGTCTTCATTGGCGATGGTGCCCGAGCCGACGACGGCACCTGCAGTCAGCGGACGGGTCTTGGCCGCGTGCGCAACCAGCTGGGCGAAGTTGAACTGCATGTCCACGCCGGCTTCCGGCGCGCCGAACCACTTGCCATTGATGTGGGTGACCAGCGGCAGGTGCAGCTTGCTGTCCTGCCACGCAGCGCCCAGCTCGTCCGGGGTAACGAACACCGGGCTCAGCGCCGAGCGCGGCTTGGACTGCAGGAAGCCGAAGCCCTTGGCCAGTTCGCCCGGGATCAGGTTGCGCAGGCTGACGTCATTGACCAGGCCAACCAACTGGATGTGACCGGCAGCCTGCTCCGGCGTCACCGCCATCGGTACGTCGTCGGTGATGATCACGATCTCGGCTTCCAGATCGATGCCGTAGTCCTCGCTGATCACCTTCACTGCATCGCGCGGGCCGTAGAAGCCGGCGCTGGTGGCCTGGTACATCAGCGGATCGGTATAGAAGCTTTCCGGCACTTCGGCACCGCGCGCCTTGCGCACCCGCGCCACGTGCGGCAGGTAGGCGCTGCCATCGACGAATTCGTAGGCGCGCGGCAGCGGCGCGGCCAGCGCCTGCATGTCCACGGCAAACTCGCCTTCCACGGCGCCGGCATTGAGCTGCTCGGACAGCGCGTTCAGTCGCGGCGCCAGATTCGACCAGTCTTCCAGCGCCTGCTGCAGGGTGGCGGCAATGCCAGCGGCCCGCACCGCACGGGTCAGGTCACGCGAAACCACGATCAGGGTGCCGTCGCGGCCGCCTTCCTTCAGGGAACCAAGCTTCATGGGAGTGTCCAGTCTGCGGAGAAATAAGTTTCAATTGTAATGAATAAGCCAGCTACCACCAGCCTCACCAAGCGAATGCTGAACGGGCGTTTTTGTGCCAGCCGAAACAATCCCTTAGACTATCGCGGTCTGCCAGCGGCCGTCCGTTTCCCTCAGGGATCGCCGGCGGTGCAGGATCAGCGGCCATCTGGCCCATCCGCCCGCCCGCCCCCACTCCGACGCCTATCGTCACGCATTCCAGCCAGCGCACCGCGTTGGTTGCATCCCAGATCTTGCAGCGCGGTTTACGGGAACGCTCCGAGATCAGCTGGTCTTCAATGATCAGCAACGCAAGCCCCTGCGGGCGCGCGTTCTTCATGTTTCGGAGTACTCCATGTCGTTTGAAAACCTGGGCCTTGCGCCCTTCCTGCTGCGCGCGCTCGCCGAGCAGGGCTATGAAAACCCGACCCCGATCCAGGAGCAGGCCATTCCGCTTGCGCTGGACGGCCGCGACCTGCTGGCCGGCGCCCAGACCGGTACCGGCAAGACCGCCGCGTTCGGCCTGCCGCTGCTGCAGCACCTGGCCACCTCGCCGCAGAGCGTGGGCAATGGCCCGCGTCGCCCGCGCGCCCTGGTGCTGGCACCGACCCGCGAACTGGCAACCCAGGTGCATGACAGCCTGCGTGGCTACAGCAAGTACCTGCGCATCCCCAGCGCCTGCATCTACGGCGGCGTCGGCATGGGCAACCAGCTGGACATGCTGCGCCGTGGCGTCGACCTGCTGGTCGCATGCCCGGGCCGCCTGATCGACCACCTGGAGCGTCGCAGCGTCGACCTGTCCGGCGTCGAGATCCTGGTGCTGGACGAAGCCGACCGCATGCTCGACATGGGCTTCCTGCCCTCGATCAAGCGCATCCTCGCCAAGCTGCCGCGCCAGAACCGCCAGACCCTGCTGTTCTCGGCCACCTTCGAGGACAGCATCAAGCAGCTGGCGTTGGAGTTCATGCACAACCCGGAGCAGATCCAGGTCACGCCGAAGAACACCGTCGCCGAGACCATCACCCACCGCGTGCACCCGGTGGATGGCGCGCGCAAGCGTGAACTGCTGTTGCACCTGCTGGCCAAGGACTCCCGCGTGCAGACGCTGGTGTTTGGCCGCACCAAGCACGGCTGCGACAAGCTGGCCGACTTCCTGGAGAAGTCCGGCATCAAGACCGCGGCGATCCACGGCAACAAGAGCCAGGGCCAGCGCCTGCGCGCACTGGCTGACTTCAAGGCCGGACGCGTGACCGTGCTGGTGGCCACCGATATCGCTGCCCGCGGCATCGACATCAACGAGCTGCCGAAGGTCATCAACTACGACCTGCCGATGGTGCCGGAAGATTACGTGCACCGTATCGGCCGTACCGGCCGTAACGGTTCGACCGGTGAGGCTGTCTCGCTGGTTGCCCAGGACGAAGCCAAGCTGCTGCGCCAGATCGTGCGTCTGCTCGACCGCGACATGGACATCCGTGACGTGCCGGGCTTTGAGCCGCACACCCCGATTCGCTGGGGTAACAGCGCACCGGGCAAGGCTGAGCATCCGGGCGGCCACAAGGCACCGCGTCGCGGCAACGGCGGCCATGCCGCACGCCGCCCGACCGGCGATGCACCGCGCGGCGGCCGTGGCGGCCAGCCGCAGAAGCCGGGCGGCCAGCGCAATGCCGGCAATGGCCAGCAGCGTCGTGATGCGCACCCGGGTGGTGGTCAGCGTCGTGGCGGTGGTGGCGGCCGTGGCCAGAGCCGTACCAGCGCCTGATTCCAACTTGTAGTTGGGATGAGATGAGTTGCAAAGAAAGGCCGACGCATTGCGTCGGCCTTTCTGGTTTTTGCGATGTTGAGTGGCAAGCTATTGCCGTTGACCTCGAGCAACGGCCGGAAGGGGATTAAAAGCTCCCCTCATCCGCTCCTGCGGAGCACCTTCTCCCGCAGGCGGGAGAAGGGAAGGTCCGTCATCGCCACATCGAAACTCAGACACCGTGCACGCCTCAACCAGCGGTGGCCAAGCGCGTTGGCATTGAGCTCTCATTTTGATACTTGGCTTTGGCTTTGGCTTTGGCCTTGGCCTTGGCCTTGGCTTTAGCTTTAGCTTTAGCTTTAGCTTTAGCTTTAGCTTTGGCTTTGGCTTTGGCTTTGGCTTTGGCTTTGGCTTTGGCTTTGGCAAATCCCTTCTCCCGTCTACGGGAGAAGGTGCCCCGCAGGGGCGGATGAGGGCGGCTTTGGGCTTTTGCGACAACCGCTGCATGGCCGAGAAAAGCAAAACAGCACGGTGCTGCGCACCGCTCCTCACCCCAACCCCTCTCCCGCGAACGGGAGAGGGACCCTGGTCTCAGGCGCGTTGTTACTCCCCGCGCTGACGCGGGGTACTCAGGTGGTTCGCCTGCAGCAAGGCATTGAGCAGCAAGCGCTCGGTGCCATGCCAATACTTGCGGTGCGCCGGATCGTCGGCAAACAACACCACGTTGCCACTCCCGGTCGGCACCACCTGCAGATAGCTCGAACCCGACACCCGCGCACGATTCGCATCGGACAGATAGCCATTCACCACCGGCTCGCGGTCGATGTTCACCACGTTGAGGAAGGCGTTCTTCACCGGCTCGAACACCAACCCGCCTTCCTTGTTGACCCAGATGCGCCGCTGCTGCACACCAAAACCCAGCGGATGGGTCGGGTCGATATCAGCGCTCAGGATGTTGCCGCTGACCCGGCCCAGCGCGAACACATCACGCACCGTACCGAAATCCAGACGCTCCGCCTCATCCTTCTTGTCGCCTTCGCGCAGCTTGGCTTCGGCAAGACCCTTGTCGATCGCCCAGCGCGCGCCGCTGCCATACACCACCAGCGAACCACCGGCGGCAATCCAACGCTTGAGCGCAGCCACACCGGCATCACTGACGTTTGCATAGGTACCGCCGGACAGCACGATCGAGGTGTAGCGCGCCAGATCAACGCTGGCCAGCTGCACAGGATCAAGCTTGGTCGACGGCAAGCCCAGCGAAGTATCCAGCGAGAACCAGGTCGAACCAATCTCGGTGGCGGACACACCCTCGCCCATCACCAGCGCAATGCTTGGCGTGCGCAGCACGCGCACATTGTCGCTGCCCAGGTCGATACCGCTGGCAGCGCGACCACTGGCCAAGGCGTAAACCGTGACACCGGCTTCCTGCGCACGTGCCAGCACCTTGGCCCGCAACGATTCGGCGTCCACGGCCTGGCCCGCAACTGGAATCACCACCGCACCATGACCGAACGCCACATCGCCGTTCGCCGTAGCCGCAGTGAACGGCTGGTGCGCGGTGCGCACACGCACGTTGTCGCGCAGGAGACCGCCCAGCAGGCGGAAGCTGCCAAAGTCACGTGCATCGGCCACATAGGCAAAACCCGCACGGCCTCCGCTGATACCGCCCTGTGCCGTCGGCACCGCATCCACCGCCGCACCGCTCGGCAAGGCACCACGACTACCTGCATAGCGCAGGCCATACGCCGGAGCCACTGCATACGAGGTGCCGCTGTAGAACACATCGCCCTTCACTGCCGGCGTGAACTCGAAGATCGAATGGGCGAGGCGGAACTGCGGCTGCCGCGCCGGCACCACGTAGGCCGAACCGGCCTGGAAGCGTTTGCCATCCACTTCCACATCGCGCGCCAGCGCATGCACCTCGATGCGATGCTGCAACAGTACCGCCAGCAGCTTGCGGGTCAGCGTGGCATCAGCAGCATCACCAAACACCCAGTCGTGCACCGGATAGGCAGCTGCCTGCTTCAAGGCGCTGCGGAAAAACTCCTTCTGCAGCGCGAACAGGCGATCACGGTCTTCCACCACGCCACGCACGCTGGCCAGGCCGGTAGCTACCTGGTTGCGGACGGTGAAGTTGAAATGCAGCGGGCCATTCACCGATTCCTGTACCAGGCCGCGCGAACTTGCCTGCTCCACTGTCACACCTACCGCACCGTGGAAATCCGGATAGGTCGAACCATAGATCGGCGAGAAGTTGTCGAAGTTCTCGCCGGTGTAATACAGCGAGCCAAGATCATCCAGGGCCTTGGCATGGAAACGTGCCAGCCACTTGTTCGCCTCGTACGAAGACTTGGGCAGCAGCGGGCTTTCCATGCTCTTTGGTGACGGCTCGAAGTAATAGGTGCTGTCCTTGCCCATCTCATGGAAGTCGATCTGGATATTCGGATACCAGCGATGGAACTGCGCGACTTTCGGCCAGCTGTCGGTCTGCGCCAACGCCAGCCAATCGCGGTTGAGATCGGTGAAGTAGTGATTGACGCGACCACTCGGGAACGGCTCGACGTGCTCCTTGTCGGCCGGATCAGCAGATGGCGGACGCGAACCCCAGGCGTTATGCCAGTTGGCGGCACGGTCGCGTCCATCCGGGTTCTGTGCAGGATCGATCACCACAACAGCCTGATCCAGCCAGCGCGCGGTTTCCGCATCCTGGTTGGCGGCCAGGTAGTAAGCGGTGAGCATCGCAGCTTCACCGCTGGAGGTTTCATTGCCGTGCACGCTGTAACCCAGCCAGGCCACTGCCGGTGCATCGGCGCCGGGCAAGGGCTGTGCGGGATCGATCAGCGCCTGCCGTTGTGCGGCGATCTCGGCGCTGCGCGCGTGGTTGCGTGCCGAAGTGATGGTCACCAGCAGCAGTGGGCGCTGCTCGTAACTTTGACCGATGACTTCGACCTTGACCTTGTCCGAGACCCGCGCCAGTTCGTTGAAGTAGGCCACCAGCTGATCATGCCTGGTGTATCGACTGCCGATTTCGTAGCCGAGGAACTGCTGCGGTGAAGGCACCTTCGCATCGAACTGCTGCGCGGTGGGGAAGTAGTAGCGGTTCTGGGCATGGGCCGGAGACAGGCTGATGAGTGTTGCCAGCAACAAGACTGGCAGCAGACGTTTAAAGCGGAACGACATGGGTGTAGCACTCCCCTATTGCATGAACGTTGTTGCCAAACTTCAAATTGAAAAGCGAAGCATGTAGTGGGGGGGGGGGCGGGGGGGGGGGGGGGGGGGCCCCCCCCCCCCCCCCCCCCCCCGGGGGGGGGGCCGACAGCA
>NZ_JBSPUF010000021.1:27577-66108 GCF_056861425.1 Stenotrophomonas sp. 21LCFQ19
CCACGCTCCCTCCCCCCCCCCCCCCCCGGGCGCGCCCGCCCCCCCCCCCCCCCCCCCCCCCCCCCGCCGCCCCCCCCACTACAGGAGCTGCCCTTTCCCGCAAGCGGGAGAGCGGCTTTCAATCAGAAGCGGTAATCAAAACCCAGCGTGTAATAGCGCCCGCGCAGGTCGTACTGGCTGAAGTCGTACGGTGCGCGCACACCCGGGAAGGTGGCGTCGTACGGCGGCTGGCGGTCACCGATGTTCTGCACCTTTGCGTACACAGTCAGCTTGTCGATGCCGGTGTAGCCCAGGTACAGATCGAACTGGCTGTAACTGGCCACCTGCTTCTGCACCGCCTTGGCCGCGGCACTGCCTTGCTGGTCATAGCTGCTGGTGTAGTACCAGGTCAGCGCGGTGCGCCAATCACCCAAGGCCCAGTCCAGCGTGGTGGTGGCCTTGGTATCCGGCAGCGACGGGCCGAGGTTGGAGCCGGCGTAATCCACCAACGGACCGCCGACCACCTGCGGTCGCTTGTAGTCGATGACATAGGTCAGCGCCGAGGACAGGCCGAAGTCACCCGCAGTGGCCGTCTGCCAGCGCTGGCGCAGCTCGATGTCGATGCCCGAGGTCTCCAGCTCACTCAGGTTCTGGTAGCGGTTGTAGACCGCCAGCAGCTTGCCGCGCGAATCACGCAGCACATTGGCCGGGTCGTTCTCTGCCACCAGCGTTGTGGTGTTGCCGGTGCCGATCAGGTTGTCCAGCTTGATGCGGTAGTAATCGACGCTGAGGTTGGTGTTCTGCCACGGGGAGAGCACGAAGCCGGCATTGAAGCTGCGCGTGCGTTCCGGATCCAGGTTGGTGTTGCCGACGGTGAAGAAGGTCGGGTTCTGCCGCGAGCCGGCAACGTCCGGATCGTGCGGATCGACCACCGAGCCATAGGCGATGCTGGTCGATGCCGAGTTCTCCGACAACGATGGCGCACGGAAACCGCGCGAGGCCGCAGCGCGCACCAGCAACCAATCCAGCGGCTGCCAACGCAGGCCGAGCTTGGGCGAGAACGCATTGCCGAAATCACTGTAACGATCGGCGCGTGCTGCCGCCTGCAGTTCCAACGTGCTGTGCAGCGGTACGCTTACTTCCGCGTAGGCAGCGCTGACCTGGCGCTGGCCGTGCACTTCGGCGATCGCCGGCCGCACCTGCAAGCCTGCATCGATCTGCCAGGGATTGTTTGAATCGAGCTTCTCCTGACGCCATTCGGCACCGGCGGCGAAGCCAATCTCGCCCGCCCAGGTTGCACCCAAAGTACCGGACACCTTGGCATCGACACCCTTGAGCACCGATTCGGCCGGGCGCAGCGTGCTCAGGCCAATCGCTGCAAGCACCGCCGGATCCGTCGCTGACGGATTGAGCAGGTTGTAGCTGCCGCTGGCCAGTGCGTCATACAGCGTCCAGCGGTTCGCAAAGCCGCCGGAAACGGTCTCACGCTGCTTGCTGGCCGCCTGGAATGCGCCGACTTCCCAGTCCCACTTCTCGGTCTGCCCGCGCAGGCCAAGCACGCCGCGATAGGAACGCGAACGATTGGTCTTGATGGTGCCGCCGAGGTTGAAGAAGGTGTATTCGATTGGCACGTCCACGCCGTACGGGTTGTACGGATTGCCTGCCGGCAGGGTCGAACGCACCGGCTCGGCCAGACCGGTCTCGGCGTTGAGCGCGAAACGGCCACTTTCCAGGGTAAAGAACGGGCTGGAGCCGAACCACGACACACCCTTGATATCGCTGTAGATCACATCGGCGAAGGCTTCCACCGAATCGTTGATGCGCAGCGTGCCGTTGACATAGGCCTGCCAGCGCTTGGTCGAGGGAATCAGCGTGGTATACGGCGCCTGGTTGAAGGCGCAGGTGTCTCCGGCCAGGCCGTCGATCGGTGCGCTGGCGGTGAGTACCGTGCCTTCCGGGCAGTTGCCGGCGGCGTCCAGCATCGGCACCGACTTGCCGTCGATCAGGTAACGCGCGCCCTTGGCCGACCAGCCGTTCCAGCGGCCACCGGCCTTGTCGGTATAGATGCCCGAGCGGGTCAGGTCGCGCTGATCCTGGTCCAGGCGGTCGCGGTTATAGCCTTCCAGCGACACCAGGATGTTGTAACCATCGCGGTCCAGGTCGCCGAGGCCGCCGACGAACTTGAGATTCTGCTGATCCAGCCCACCGGCTTCGGAGGTGCCGCCGCTGACGCCGACTTCGGCGCCTTCAAAATTCTGCCGGGTGATGATGTTGACCACGCCGGCGACTGCATCGGAGCCGTATACCGCCGAGGCGCCATCCTTCAGCACTTCGATGCGTTCCACCGCTACGAGGGGAAGCGCGTTGAGGTCGACGAAAGTGTCCGACAGACCGCCGGACGGGAAGCCGTAATTGGCCAGACGGCGACCATTGAGCAGCACCAGCGTGTTCTTCTGCGACAGGCCGCGCAGGCCGATGCCGGCCGAACCCGAGGCCCAACCGCTGTTGCTGGTTTCGTTGCTGGCGTTGCCGGTGTTGGCGGAGATCGAGCGCAGCAGGTCAGCCACGCTGGCCTTGCCAGTCTGCTCCAGTTGCTGGCGTTCGATCACCTGCACCGGGTTGGCGGTCTCGGTATCGGTGCGCTTGATGTTGGAGCCGGTAACCCGGATCGCATCGAGGGTCTTGCTGCCGTCGGCAGCGGCTTCGGCCAGGGCGAGGGAGGGAGCAGCGATGGCAGCGGCCACCGCGAAGGCGAGCAAGGAACGAGTAGGCATGGAATCCGGGGAGAGGTGAATGGCAACGGCGCCAGTACCTCATGAACGGCAAATGTCCGGCCAATCACTTTGTTGCATTCGCACATAACCATCCGTTACATCGCTCCATCCGGATGGATATGAAAATATGACTGGCATCACTGGCGCATACGCGCAGCGACGGCGGCACCCTACAATTACGCCCATGGATATTTTCAAGGTTTTCACCCTCGAAGCCGCACACCGGCTGCCCAACGTCCCGGTCGGCCACAAGTGCTCGCGCCTGCACGGCCACTCGTTCCGCGTGGAACTGCGAGTCAGCGGCGAACCCGGCCCGGAGACTGGCTGGATCATGGACTTCAGCGATCTGAAGGCCGCCTTCCAGCCGCTCTACGACCAGCTCGACCACAACTACCTCAACGACATCCCCGGCCTGGAGAACCCCACCAGCGAACGCCTGGCGATGTGGATCTGGGAAAAGCTGAAGCCAGCACTGCCGCTACTCAGCGAAGTAGTCGTGCACGAAACCTGCACCTCCGGCTGCAGCTACAAGGGCGCCTGATAGCGACCTCGTAGTGCCGAGCCATGCTCGGCAGAGGCCTTGCCGGTAATGCTCCAGCCGAGCATGGCTCGGCTCTACATGGCCTTCCCGACCACGCAGCGGCCCTTGTGGGAGCGGCATAAGCCGCGAAGCTGGCCATGCATGGAGCCCCAAAGCCAACCCCTCCCCAGCCCTCCCCTTGCCTGCGGCAAAGGGAGGGAGCAGAGCGTAGTGCCGAGCCATGCTCGGCAGAGGCCTTGCCGGTAATGCTCCAGCCGAGCATGGCTCGGCTCTACAAGGCCTTCCCGACCACGCAGCGGCCCTTGTGGGAGCGGCATAAGCCGCGAAGCTGGCCATGCATGAAGCCTCAAAGCCAACCCCTCCCCAGCCCTCCCCTTGCCTGCGGCAAAGGGAGGGAGCAGAGCGTAGTGCCGAGCCATGCTCGGCAGAGGCCTTACCGGTAATGCTCCAGCCGAGCATGGCTCGGCTCTACAAGGCCATCCCGACCACGCAGCGGCGCTTGTGGGAGCGGCGTAAGCCGCGAAGCTGGCCGTGCATGGAGCCCCAAAGCCAACCCCTTCCCAGCCCTCCCCTTGCCTGCGGCAAAGGGAGGGAGCCCCTCGTCTGCGGAAAAAGGGCGCGCGGTAGTGCCGAGCCATGCTCGGCTGGAACTTTACCGGGAACGCTCCAGCCGAGCATGGCTCGGCTCTACAGAGGCGGCTTCTGAACAGTTCAGAATTTTATGTTGCACCGCGCCAATTCCGCGCTATGCTGCAACGCAACAAGACCCGTCGGATCACCTTGATGTCCGCTCAGTTCAACGACTTCAGCAGCTACACCCAGCAGCTCGCCGCTGCTGCCAACCGTGCCAACCGGCTCGCCTTGGAAAATGCTGAAAGCGTGTTTGGCGTGCAGCTGCGCGCGTTCGAGCGCAACACCACGGCTGCGGCTGGCTTCTTCGGCGAACTGGCCCAGGCCGGCGCGCAGGCGGATCTGCAGGCGCTGCTGCCCAAGGGAATGCAGCTGGCACGCGAGAACATGGAACGACTGGCCAATGCCAACCAGGAAGTGGTCGGGCTCAGCCTGAAGACCGGCGAGGCATTGGGCGCATTGGTTCGCCAGCCTTTCGCTGCCAAACCCGAGCGCAAGACGCGCTGATACCCAGACAACAGAATTTGCGCGGTCCCTCCCCCGCGCAATCCCAGACCCGGTAGCTCCCTCCCGCTGCCGGGTCTTTTTTTGCCTGCGATCCAGCATTCCATTGCCGATGGCTGCGCTCGGCGGCAGCGGCTGGCAAAATCGACGACCACGCAGCGACTAGACTCTCCTGATGTTCAACACCGACACCCTCACCGGCAGCAAGCCGGAACAATACGCCCAGCTGCTGGCCCAGGCCCGCGCTCTGGTCCATGGCGAAGCAGACCGCATTGCCAATGCTGCCAACCTGTCGGCACTGGTCTACCACGCGCTGCCGCAGCTCAACTGGGTGGGTTTCTACTTCTACGACGGCAAGGAATTGGTGGTTGGCCCGTTCCAGGGCTTGCCGGCCTGCGTGCGCATTCCGCTGTCCAAGGGCGTGTGTGGCGCCGCTGCCAGCAGCCGCCAGACCCAGCGCATCGAGGATGTGGATGCGTTCCCCGGCCATATCGCCTGCGACTCGGCCTCGCGCTCGGAACTGGTCGTACCCCTGGTCCACAACGGCACGTTGATTGGCGTGTTCGACATCGACAGCCCGGTGCTCGCGCGTTTCGACGCCGACGACCAGCTGGGGCTGGAAGCCATCGCCCAGGTGTTTGTCGAGGCGCTGCAATGAGCGCCCCCAAGCTGCGCAACATCGGCCCCAAGAGTGCAGCCTGGCTGCGTCAGGTCGGTTTGCGCAGCGAGCAGGACCTGAGCGCGATCGGCCCGGTTGCAGCGTTCATGAAGGTGCGCCGCGCCGGCTTCAAGCCCAGCCTCAACCTGCTGTATTCGCTTGAAGGCGCCTTGGTCGGCTGCCATTGGCAGGAAATACCCGAGGCGCGTCGCCAGCAGCTGGTCGCCGAGTACGAAGTCGCCGCTGGCGCGCTGCCCACCACGCGTGCAGGCCAACAGGCCGGGCCGGTGCATGAAACGCATATGCAGGCCGAAGCCGATGAAGAAGAAGCCAGCGAGATCCGCTTCGAGGAGTGAGCCTCACCAGAGGCTTTTGTGGGAACGGCGTTAGCCGTGAAGCTGGCCATTCTTCAGATCGCGCACTGCATGATTCCGGATGCAGCGGTGGCTTCGCGGCTTACGCCGCTCCCACAATGTCTACGGGCAGCGGTGCGAGGACCACCAGCGCCAGCATCAGCAAGGTCTCCACTACTTCGACGCTGGCACCCAGGCCATCGCCGGAGATGCCACCCAGCTTGCGCTTCCACCACACGGCCACCAGCGGCACCAGCAGCAGCGCCAGCAACAACGGCCATGCAAACACCACGCTGATCGCGGCCAGCAACACTGCCCACACCCACATCGCCGACGGTCGCAGCTGCCAGGAGAAGCGCTCGCCCATACCATCAGCGTGCAGCGACGGTATGCGCTGGCTCCACCACAAGGTACCCCAGCGTGCCCACGCCGGCACCAGCACGATGCCGAACCACAATGGACCCACCGCGAGCTCGGTCAACAGCACGAACTTGAGCAGCAGCTGCATGATCAGCGTGACCACGCCGAACACGCCCATGTGCGGGTCCTTGAGGACTTCCAGAAAACGCTGCGGGTTGCGATGTGCGGCACCGAAGGCATCGGCAACATCGCCGAGGCCATCCAGATGCAGCGCGCCGGTCACCCATACCCACAGCAACAAGGTCAGCGCGCCCGCCAGCCAGGGCCGATCCGACAGGCCATACAGCGGCAGCGCCAGCAGGACGCCGATGATGGCGCCAACCAAGGGGTAGTACACCGCCGACCTGCTCAGGTACTCCTGGCGGAAGTCGCGCACCTGCGGTGTCGGCAGCCGGGTCAGGAATTGGATGGCAAGGATCAGGCGGCGTCCAATCATGGTTGTCGCAACTCCAGCAGTTCACCCCACAACTGGCCGTCTTCGCCACGCTCCACGCGCAGGCGCACACGGGTGCCGTAATCGATGCGCATCGCCCATAGCGAGGACAGGCTCATCCCACAGACGCGCGACACCGCCAGCCGCAACACGCCGGCATGGCTGACCACCAGCACCGGCTGGCCGTCGCCATCGTCTTCGTCCACCAAGCGATGCAGCTGCGCTTCAACGCGCGCCTGGAACTGCTGCCAAGACTCACCGTTGGGCGGTACCACATCGTGCGGTTCGCTGTAGAAGCCAGCAAGCTGCTCGGCAGGAACTTCGTCAAAATGCAGCCCGTCCCAATCGCCGAAGTCGAGCTCGGCCCAATCCGGGTGGATCTCGCAGAACTGGTTGCTGCCAGCCACCAATGCATGCGCGGTATCCAGCGCGCGCCGACGCGGCGACGTGATCACCCGGCTCCAGCCAATGCCTGCGTGGCTGCGGTACAGCGTGTCCATCGCGCCTTCGATCAAGGGCGGATCGGTACGTCCGTCCAGGTGGCCGGCACGCCCGGTGGAGGCGTGCCGCATCAGATCAAGAATCATCGGCCGCCACCGCGATCGGCAACAGCTGCCTCGGCGAACGTCGCCATGCTGTTGTGCAGAGCACAGGCCATGCGTACCAGCGGCAACGCGAGCGCGGCACCGGAGCCTTCGCCAAGGCGCAGGTCCAGTGACAGCAGTGGCTGCGCCTGCAATGCCTCCAACAGGCGGATGTGACCACGCTCGGCCGACTGGTGCGAGAACAGCAGCCACGGCCGCAGGCTGGGATTGATGCGGACTGCCGCCAACGCTGCCGCAGAGACGATGAAGCCATCCACCAGCACCGGGATGCGCCGTTGCGCAGCGGCGATCATCGCCGCAGTTATCGCAGCGATCTCCAATCCACCTACACGTTGCAATGCTTCGTACGCGGGCGACTCGGCCGTGTTTATCGCGTCACCATGCAGGCTCAGCGCGCGTGCGATCAGATTCTTCTTCTGCACCATGCGCACCGCGTCCAGGCCAGTACCGGCGCCAACCAACTCGTCCAATGGCAACGGGCCAAGCACGGCAGCGATGGCACTCGCAGCAGTGGTGTTGCCGATGCCCATCTCGCCGAACACCAACAAATCCGCACCGTCGGCGCAGGCAGCCTCCACCGCGCGGCGACCCGCATCGAAGGCAGCGTCCAGATCGACTGCCGACATCGCCGGGCCTGCGCTGAAGTCAGCAGTACCATGCAGGGTCTTGGCACTGACCACGCCGGCAATCGCTGTGGTAGCGCGGCTGCCTACATCCCATACGTGCAGTGGCAGGCCCAGTTCGCGCGCCAGTACCGCAATGGCAGCACCGCCGCCGGCGAAGTTGTGCAGCATCTGCACCGTCACTTCGGCCGGGTAAGCCGACACGCCCTGCGCGGTCACGCCGTGGTCGCCTGCGAACACCACCACCGGCACACGCTGCGCCACCGGCTGATCCACGCCTTGCAGCGCAGCCAGCTCAACGGCCAATGTCTCCAAACGACCCAGGGCGCCTTCCGGCTTGGTCAGCTGGCGCTGGCGCAGCAGGGCGCGCTGCCGGTATTCCTGCGAAGGCTGGCTGCAGGCCTGCCCGTACCATGTTTCTGTCACGACACTTCCGATACTGCGTTTGCAGCGCGCATTCTAGCCACTCGGCAACAGTGCTGCGCAGGGCTTGTTTCGCCAGCCCCAATCAAATCGAACTCATGCAACACGTAGCCCGGGTAAGCGCAGCGCACCCGGGGAACGAGATTGCAGCACCGCTGCAGGCCTGCGGCGCCCTGCACTTCCCGGGTGCGCATGCGCTTACCCGGGCTACCTTGAACCCCGGTTACAGAGTCCGCGCCATGCCGGCCGTTGCCGCCCATTCCGGCAACGCTGGCGGCAATGGCATAGAATGCGCGCACTTTCGGGTGACCGACCGGCCTTGCCGAGCGGTTGAAACGGGAAGCCGGTGCCGCGCACTGCTGGAACTCCAGCATGTCGCCATTCCGGCACTGCCCCCGCAACGGTAAGCAGGACAAGTCCAGACATGGCGCCACTGTGCACGGCACGGGAAGGCGTCTGGACGGAAGCGGCCCACGCCGCCTCGCCTGCGAGTCCGGAGACCGGCCCGGAAGCCGACTGGTTGCGATGCGGAGGGCATGGCGGCGGCTGTAGCGCCGTGTGCGCCGCCTCCGTCTTCTCCCTCTTCTGGCAGCCTCCCCAATCCGTCTGCGCGGGAGCGTGCAGGCCCAGGAGCTTCCATGAAACTGTCTTACCACACCCTGTCCCTCGCCCTTGCCCTGGCATTGCCGGGCGTTGCCGCCGCGCAGAACGCACCAACCGAGCTGGACGACGTCACCGTCACCGCAACCCGCACCCCGATCTCCATCGAGAACAGCGTGGTGCCGGTGCAGGTCATCGACCGTGCGCAGATCGACCACAGCCAGGCCAACTCGCTGCAGGACCTGCTGCGCGGCCGCGCCGGCCTGGACTTCGCCAACCAGGGCGGCAACGGCAAGATCACCTCGCTGTTCCTGCGTGGCAGCAACTCCAACCAGGTGCTGGTGCTGGTGGACGGCGTGCGCGTGGCCTCGGCCACCAGCGGCATGGCCGCCCTGCAGGACCTGCCGGTTGACCAGATCGAGCGCATTGAAATCGTGCGGGGCCCGCGTTCGAGCCTGTACGGCTCCGAGGCCATCGGCGGCGTGATCCAGATCTTCACCCGCAACGCTGGCCAGGGCCTGCAGCAGAACCTGGCGATCACCGCCGGCAGCAACAACCTGCGCCAGGTCAGCGCCGGCTTCAGCAACCGCGGTGAGCGCGGCTGGATCTCGGCCCAGGGCGGCTACCAGAAGACCGACGGCATCAACGCCTGCCGCGGCACCGCCGCTGGCTGGGGCGCCGGCTGCTTCGCCGATGAGCCGGACCGCGATGGCTACCGCAACACCTCCATCAACGTGCGCGGTGGCTACGCCCTGACCGACACGCTGAGCCTGGAAGGCCATGTGCTCAACGCCGACAGCTTCAACGAATACGACGGCAGCATCTTCGGCGGCAACGAAGCCGACAACCGCCAGCAGGTCTACGGTGCCAAGCTCGCCTGGGCTGCATCCGAGCGCTTCCGCCTGAGCGCACAGGTTGGCCGCAACCGCGACCAGGCCGACAACTACTTCGCTGATGCCAGCACCGGCACCCGCAGCTTCGCCAGCGCCTTCGATACCCGCCGCGACACCGCCAGCGTGCAGGGCGACTTCAGCTTCGCCGAAGGCCAGCAAATCACCGCTGGCGCTGATTGGCAGAACGACAAGGTCACCAGCTCCACCGCCTTCGACATCGACCAGCGCGACAACCTCGGCGTGTTTGCCGAGTACCAGGGCCAGTTCGGCGCGCACTCGCTGCAGGCCAGCGTGCGCAACGACGACAACGAGCAGTTCGGCAACCACACCACCGGCAGCCTGGGTTATGGCTTTGCCTTCGGCAATGGCTTCCGCCTGACCGCCAGCGCCGGCACCGGCTTCAAGGCACCGACCTTCAACGACCTGTACTACCCGGGCTTCAGCAACCCGAACCTGAAGCCGGAAGAATCCAAGAGCCTGAACCTCGGCATCGCGCAGTACGCCGACAACTGGAACTGGACCTTCAATGCCTACGAAACCCGCGTCGACCAGCTGATCGGCTATGACAGCAACTTCGACCTGGTCAACGTTGCCGAAGCCCGCATCCGCGGCGCCGAGCTGACCGGCTACCTGTCGCTGGCTGGCTTCGACATCAACGCCCAGGCCAGCTTCACCGACCCGCGCGACCACACCTCCGGCGCTGCTACCTATGACAACCTGCTGGCCCGCCGCGCGCGTACCAGCGGTCGTCTGGACGTGGACAAGAGCTTCGGCCCGCTGCGTCTGGGCGTGACCGCTGCAGGCAGTGGCCACCGCTTCGACAACGCTGCCAACAGCGTGCGTCTGGCCGGCTACGGGACCATGGATGTGCGCGTTGAATACGCCATCAACGACGCATGGAGCCTGCAGGCCAAGGCCGCCAACGTGTTCGACCGCGAGTACGAAACCGTTGCCTGGTACAACCAGCCGGGCCGCGAATACCAGCTGACCCTGCGTTACAACAGCAAGGCCAACTGAGTCAGCGAAACCGCAGCGCTGCTGCGGTTTCCATCAAGCTGAAAACAAACAGGGCCGACGGTCATTCCGTCGGCCCTGTTCTTTTGCACCCAGCGAAGATCGTCAAAGCTTCATGCGCAGACCGATGTTGAAGGTGCGGCCCAGCACGTCATATACCGCCGCCTGGTAACCGCTCTGGTTGAAGCCTGCACCGCCGGCCTCCGCGCCCGGCACACGCGGCGGCGCGCGATCGAACGCGTTGTTGAGACCGCCGAACACACTGAATTTCGGCGTGACCTGATAGCTGGCGTAGAAATCGCTGTAGAAGGTATTGCCTGCCCACTCACGCTCGTAGCTTGCGGTAGAGGTATTGCTGCCACGCATCTTCGATACATGCCGCAGGGTCCAGTAGACGCTGAGCTTGGGATTGGACCAGCCGGTGCGCACCGTGCCCTTCCACTTCGGCGTGCCCCATAGCGTCAGGTAGTCCCATGCATCATCCGGATTCTGCGGATCGGCGACGAACTTGCGTTCCAGCGTGCGGCCATAGCTCAGATCAACCAGGATACGACCCGCATTGGAGCCCGCCACGCCGCCAAGGTCATGGAACCAATTGGCGTTGATATCGACGCCGCGGGCAATGCTCTGCGACAGGTTCAGCTGCTGCACCGCCACTTCAACGATGTCGCCAGCCGAGTCGCGGGTGACCAGATCGCAGAAGGTGTTGTCCAGGCTGGCCTGGTCGACGCAGCGGTTGAGGATGGTCTGGTAGTCCAGGGTGGAGATCACCCCGCGCAGGTCGATCTTGTAGTAATCGGCGGACACCGTCAGGTTGGAAATGAAGCGCGGCCGCAACACCACGCCGAAGGTCGTGGTCTTGGCGGTTTCCGGCTTCAGGTTGACGTTGCCCGAATAGACGATGTCCTTCCACTGCCAATAGTTGCCAACACTGGTATCGCTGGGGCTGATCGCTGCGCAATTGCCCGCCGTGTAGCTGGTGGCACTGGTGCGATTGGCCAACGCGTAGTCGTTGCAGGGATCGTAGATCCACGCCGACGACACGCTGCCGGCGGTGTACAGCTCACCGATGTTGGGTGCACGGATCGCCTTGCCGTAGGTACCGCGCAAGGTGATGTCTTCAATCGGTGCCCATTCCAGACCGAGCTTCGTCGTCGTGGTGCGGCCGGCGGTGCTGTAGTCCGAGACACGCCCGGCCAGCTCCAGCGACAAGCGTTCGGCACCGGCCACACCCGACAGCAGCGGCAGGCTGAGCTCGCTGAAGATCTCCTTGACGCTGAACTCGCCGTTCAAACCGTTCTGGGTGGTGCCAAGGCTGGCGTCATAAGCCGGATTGGTCGGATCGTACTGGGCGATGGTGCCGATCTCATTGCGTTCCTTGCGGTACTCCGCGCCCACCACGATCTTGGCTTCGCCACCGGGCAGGTCGAACAGTCCACCGGAGGCATAGGCCGATGCAACCTTCTGGGTCAGCGTGGTCGTGGACCAGTCGGTGTCGTAGGTCAACCAATCGACCATCTCCGAGGTCAGGCGCTTGAAAGGATTGATCGCCACGCAGCCGGCCGGGCCATCCCAGCAGATCGGGTTGCCGGCACCATCCACATAGGAGTTAAGGCCCGACAGCAAGCGGTCATAGGAGCCTGCGTTGAGTTCGCGGGTGCGCTGGCGGCTGCGTCCGTAAGAGTAATAAGCCTCGTAGTTCCAGCTGCGGCCGAAGAAGTCGAAATAGCCTTCCGCGCCGACGGTTGCCTGCAGCAACTTGCGATCGGTCTGCTGGCGCATATGCCCCAGCTCTTCATCGAAATGGCGGCCGAAGGCAATGCCATTGGTGAACGCACCACCGTTGGCGGTGATCATTTCCTGGGTGATGAAGGGGCTGTAATACGGCACCACTTCGCTGCCACCCGAACCGTAGGTACTGAGCGAGCGCCAGGACGCTTCGGACTGACTCTGCGAATAGTTGACCGTGCCCACCAGCCGCAGCGCATCGTTGACGTCGAAATCCAGCGTCGAACGCACGGTCTGGCGATCCGATGGCGTCACCAAGTACCAGGAGTCATAGCGGCCACCAAACTCACCGCCATCGGTGGTGCCCTGCTGCAGCACGTTGAAGCCGGTGCTGAGGTTGGTCAGACCGCCCGGGCCGAGTTGCGAGTGGCGCAGCGAGCCGTCCGGATTGAAGGTGTACAGGCAGTTGGCGGCATTGGCCACCGTGCAGTTGCCCAGCAACACGGTCGCATTGGGTGAGTTGTAGACGTTGCGACTGTTGTCGAGGATCACATACGGATCGGTGCTGCTGGCGCGGGCGTAATACGGGTAGCCATTGGCGGTCCAGGGACGGTCCTGGCCGCGCACCGTACCGGAGTTGTCTTCCCAGAAGCCGTACAAGGTGAAGTTGCCGCGGTTGTCGGCGAAATTTTTGCCGAACAGCACGTCGCCGGTATAGGTCGGCATGTCGCCGCGCGAGGAGTCGCCGTAGCGGACGCCGGCTTCCAGCCCTTCGTAGTCGCGCTTGAGGACGAAGTTGACCACACCGTTCACGGCATCGGCACCGTACAGCGCGGACGCGCCACCGGTGACCACATCCACCCGCTCGATCATGCTTGCAGGCAGCGCACTTACGTCGACACCTGCGGTACCGGGAATCGATGCAACCTGGCGACGCCCATCCACCAGCGTCAAGGTGCGCTGCACGCCCATGCCACGCAGGTCCAGCGCACTGACACCGACATTGCCGGTCTGGTTGGCGGTCTGGCTGGTCTGGGTTGCCGCAAAGCTCGGCAACTGGTTCACCAGATCGGCGATCTGGGTGTAGCCGGAGGCCTGGATCTTTTCCGCACTGATGGCGGTTACCGGTGCGGGGCCTTCAAAGCCCGGCTCACGACGAATGCGCGAACCGGTGACGATCACGGTATCGAGATTCTTCGCTTCAACGCCAGCGGCCTGTTGCTCCTTCACCACCTTCCCGACAGCATCCTGCGCCCATGCAGAGCCCGTTGCGGTGGCACACAAGGCAATGGCAACAGCGACTGCCAACTGGCCACGCCGACGACATGGAATGCACTCGGCGCGATGATTCGTCTTCATCTACTTCCCCTTGAATATGAAATGCGAAACGAAAGTTGAGCAAGCAACCACGAAGTGGCTGATGCACCGCCCAGCCAACAGCTGCCGGCGCACGCCACCGCCATGACGGCGCTGTCGCCGCCAGGACGCCGGACTTTTACGCGCACACGCTGACCGACCTCGGCGCGGGCAAGCGCAATGGTCGACAACAGATGGAGCGATCACGGTCCCCGGGGCCCCGAACGAGGCCACATCGAAGGCAAACAAGCACACAACGCCGGGCCAGGACCAACCACTGCGTGCGCCACTTCTGGCATCCGCGCGCTACCTTGACATAACCGCCCCGGAGTTTGAGATCCGCCTAATACCAGCCCCCTGACCGGCCCCGGCAAACGCCTGCTCGCTGTTCAACGTGCAGGACTGATAAAAACAAGACAACCTGTAACAACTGCAACCAACTGATTTAAAGGCATCTGCAGAAACGAAAGTACGTCATGACCGTACATTTCGGGATCAATATTCCACTGCAGCCACAGCCGCACGCTAGGCGTATCTTGGCCTGCACGATGCGGATTTCAGCATACTTATTGCGCTTGAGAGACGGCCACAGGAATGGCAGGGTGTGCGCTCCGCAACGGAGAGCAACGCCATGGCTGTCACCCTGTCACCGCAGGTATTGGTGCGCATGTTTGATCCCCTCCCCGACGTGGTGTTCTTCATCAAGGACACCGAATGCCGCTATACGCACGTCAACCAGACCTTGATGCAACGGCTGGCGAAGAAGAGCCGCGAGGAGATCGTCGGCAGGAGCGTGTTGCAGCTCTATCCAGCGCATCTGGCTGCGCGCTACATCCTGCAGGACCGGCGCGTGCTGACAGGCGAAGTCATCGAAGACATGCTTGAACTGCAGCTCTATGCCAACCGCAGCCCGGGCTGGTGCCTCACCCTCAAGCAGCCGCTGGTGGAAGACAACCGCATCGTCGGCTTGATCGGCATCTCGCGTGATCTTGGCCAACCCGACCGCGAGGACTCTTCCTTCCAGCGCCTGCATGCTGCGGTGGAGTACATGCAGGCGCATTTCCACGAGCCGCTGCGTGTGCGCACGCTGGCCGGCAAGAGTGGCGTATCCGTCGCGCAGCTGGAACGCTTGTTCAAGAAGGTATTCCAGCTGACGCCGCAGCAGTTGTTGACCAAGTTCCGCATCGAGGCTGCCACCCGCATGTTGTTCACCGACACCAGCATCGCCAGCGTCGGCCAGGCCTGTGGCTTCTCCGACCAGAGTGCGTTCGCGCGCCAGTTCAAGCACACCGTCGGCATGACCCCGCGCGACTATCGGGCGCTGGCTGCGACGCCGAAGTAGCCGTCACGCCCGCGCGCGATGCGATGCGATCGAAAGCAGCTTTTCCGCCTGCTCGCCGCCGGAGCTTCAATCGTCGCAGGCAACCACCAGCGGAACGCCGCGCGTTGGATGCTCGATCACCTGCACCGGCTGGCCGTAGACCTTGCCGATGGTGTCGCGGGTCAGCACTTCGCGCGGTGAACCATCGGCGGCAATGCGCCCCTCGTACAGCATCACGATGCGATCGGCATAGGCCGATGCCAGGTTGAGGTCGTGCAATACCACCACCACACAGCGGCCCTGCGCCGCGAGTTCGCGGGCGCTGCGCAAGGTGCGCTCCTGATGGCGAAGATCGAGTGCAGCGGTGGGCTCATCCAGCAGCAGTACCGGCGTCTGTTGCGCCAAGGCACGGGCAAGCGAAGTGCGTGCAGCCTCACCACCGGACAGCGTCTGCACATCCCGCCCGGCGAGTGCTGCGACATCGGCTTCAAGCAACGCGGCTTCGATGATCTCCGCATCCTGTCGTGGTTGTGGCGGATGCGGCAAACGCCCCATCGCCACCACTTCGCGCACGCTGAAGGCAAAGTGCACGGCATGATCCTGCGCCATCACTGCCCGCTGCAAGGCAAGCTCGCGCACCGGCCAATCGGCCAGTGCGCGGCCATGCAGCATTGCCTTCCCGGCATCCGGCTCGGCATCACCGGCAAGCAGGGCCAACAAGGTCGACTTGCCTGCGCCATTGGGGCCAACCAATGCGGTCAGCGTGCCGGCCTGCAACGCCAGATCAACACCCGCCAACACCTGGCGACTGCCACGCAGCACGCTGACCCCGCGTAATTCCAGCAATGGCGTGCTCATGCCCTTCCCCCGCGCTTGCGCAGCACCAGCCACAGGAAGAACGGCGCGCCCAGCGCCGCGGAGAACAGGCCGAGCGGGATTTCCGACGGTGGATCAAGCGTGCGCGCGGCGGTATCGGCCACCACGATCAACAGCGCGCCGACCACACCCGACAAAGGCAGCAGCCAGCGATGCCTGGGGCCAACCAGCATCCGCACCAGATGCGGCACCACCAGGCCGACGAAGCTGACGCTGCCGGCAAACGCCACCGCTGCCCCCACCAGCAGCGCACTGAACGCCACCAGCAGCAAGCGCGTGCGCGCGACATCCAGGCCGATATGGCGTGCCTGGCGCTCACCGAGCGCGAGCATGTCCAAGGGCGTGGCCAGCCGCAGCAACGCCAGCAGGCCAATCACGAATACCGGCGTGACCGCGGCCACGTCGCTCCAACTGGCCTGCGCCAACGAGCCCATCTGCCAGAACACCAGCGACTGCAGCTCGCTCTCGCTGGCGATGTAGGTCAGGAAGCCGACCGCCGCCGAGCAGCCAGCACCAATCGCGATACCGACCAGCAGCAAGGTAGCGGTGCCCTCACCGCGCCGCGGCCGCGCCAACAGATAGATCAAGGTCGTCGCACCGGCACCGCCAATGAAGGCCGCCAATGGAATCAACCACACAGCGAATGCACCCGCACCGAGCACGATGGCCGCCACCGCACCCAGCGCCGCGCCCTGGCTGACGCCGACGATGCCGGGATCCGCCAGCGGGTTGCCAAACAGGCCCTGCAGCGCGACGCCAGCCATCGCCAGCGACGCACCAACCAACGCGCCCAACAGCGCGCGTGGAATGCGCAGCTGCCAGACCACGCCCATGTCGCGGGCACTGATCGACTGCGGATCCGCCAAACCAAACTGCGCCGCCATTGCCCGCAGCACGTCGGCTGCAGGCAGCTTCAGCGGGCCGGTGCCGAACGACAGCAGCACCGCGCCCAGCAGCACTGCCAGCAGCAGACATAGCAGCAGCGCGCCGTTCGGCCGCCGGACCTGCGCCGACATCATCCGCGCGCCAATTCCGCCAGCGCCTGCGCCAAGGCCAGCGCACCGGCGCCGGAACCCACGCTGGTGGATTTGAGTTCGACATCAGGCATCACCCAGACACGGTTGGCCTCGCCAGCGGGCGTGTGCTTCAGGGTCGGATAGGCCTTCCACAGGCCGGCTTCACCGCCGAACAGGCGCAGATCGTTGTCGGTTACCAGGATCACTTCTGGCGCTGCCGCGACAACGCCTTCATTGCTGAGCTGGGAGTAGTTGGCCACACCCGCTTCTTCACCGATGTTGATGCCACCAGCAATGGTGATCAGCTGGTTGGCGGCGCTGTCGGCACCGGCCACGGTCGGCAAGCCACCGGCGCCGCTGGCCGACAGCGCGATCACCCGTGGGCGCTTCGCGTTGTCCTTGACGATGGCTGCGGCCTGATCGAGCTGTGCCTGCACCTTGCCGGCCAACTCCTCGCCCTGTGCAGACAGACCAAGCGCAGCAGCCACCTTGCGCACCTTGTCCGCCGGCGGCTGCAGGTCGTCGATCACCACCGCGGCATGACCGGTCGCGCGCAGGCGCTCGGCCAGCACCGCGTGGCGGCGCAGGCTGTTGCCGAGGAACAGGGTTCCATCCAGGCTCAACACGCCTTCCACGCCGGTGGTGCGGTTGAACAGGAAATGCTTGGGTGCCGCCTTGCCTGCGGCCGTTGCCGAGCGTTCCGGCGCGGCATAGACCTTGCCGGCCAGACCCAGCGCTTCAATAACCGCGATCACATCATCGCCACCAGCGACGATGCGACTGATGTCGCTCACTTCAACATCCACGCCATCGTCCGAGCGCAGCTTGGCCGGCAGCTGCGGTGCTGCTGCAGCGACTTGCGGCACATCCTGCCCGGCCACACGCTTCCAGCCGGCCGGCAACACGCTCGCATCAGCAGCATCGGTAGCAGGCGCTGCAATTGCGGGGGCTTCGGCTGCAGCCTGCGGCGGTGCGGGGCTGCGATCACAGCCGGCAACAAGCGCGGCAAGCAGCAGGCCCAGGCCAGTCGGAACAAGGGTGTTGGCTTTCATCAATACGTCCTCGGTTACCAGATTGGCCGGTGCATTGGGGCTGCGTACCGACCAGCTTTTGATGGCAGTGCGGGAGATGCCGTTACCGACATCTCCCGCGCGTTGACCGCCTTGCCGCGCCCAGGGCGCGGCAGATCACTCAGCGCTGCACAGGCAGCAAGCGGGTGATGCGATCGCCCTTGGCGTCATCGGCGCCCTTGGACTTGTTGATCGCGAACATCACCGCATCCGGGCCCTTGCTGACGTGGTTCGGGTAAGTGCCGCCGTCGAGGTTGGCAACGATCTTGCCGCCTTCATCGACCACCGTGACGGTGCCGGCAGCGCGGTTGCTGACATAGGCCAGGCGCGTGCTCGGGCTGTAGGACACGTTCAAGGAGCCGGCGCCGACGTAGACGTCGTGCTCGACCTTGGCCGTGGCCGGGTCGACGATCAGCAGGTTGTCGCTGCCCTGCGAGACCACCAGCAGGCGCTTGGCCACCGGGTTCCACGCAACGCCGATCGCATCGCGTGCGCCGGCCAGCGGGAACACCTTCTCCACCTTGCCGCTGGCACCGTCGATGATCGCCGCCTCGGCAGCGGCCAGACTGACGGTATAGACCTTGCCGGTAGCCGTATCGATGTCCAGGCTGCCCGGGGTGAAGGTCTCGCCGCGCTTGCCGGAGGCGATGGTGATGTTGTCCAGCTGCTGCAGCGTGCGGGTGTCGAACACGCTGATGTAGTCGGCACCCGTGGCCGAGACATAGGCACGGTTGCGCTGTGCATCGACCACCACGTCACGCGCATGCGACACCGCGCCGACCGGGTACTGCTTGACCAGCGACAGGTCGGACTGGCGGTAGACCGCCACCGTGTCCTGGCGGGTATTGGTCACCCACACATTGCCATTGGCATCGTCCACGCCCACGCCATACACGGCGAACAGGTTGCCATCATTGCCCGGTGCCGCCTGCGGCGATACGCGGGCGATGATCTGCAGCGATTCCGGATCCACCTTGAGCAGCTCGGACTGCTTCACCGGCGGGCGGCCGACCGCGCTGGTCACGAACGCGGCCTTGCTGGCCGGGCTGTAGGCGACCTGATACAAACCCTGCACCAGACGGTTGCTGGCGGCCTGGATGCGCTCCTGGCCGGACAAGGGCACTTCGCGCGAGACCTTCAGCGAGAACACCGCTGCGGCGTCCGGCGCAGCCGCCCGCACCACGATCGGCTGCGGGCCGGCGACGGCATCGGCTGGAATCGCCAGCGTGCCGCTGAACTTGCCTTCGCCATTGGCGACATAAGGCTGCGCGTTGAGCACGGTCTCACCGCGCAGCAAGGTCACCTTCTGGCCAGGAGTGAAGCCATTGCCCTCGATACCGGTTTCGCTGCCCGGCAACACCACCGGGGCGGTGGCACGCACGCTGCCATTGAACGCGGTGTCGGGCTGCGCGAACACCTGGGCGCCGGCAACGCCGGTGGCCAGCAACAAGGCTAGGCCGAGCAGGTGCGGGCGCGCGGTGCGGGCGGTGGTGGAAGCAGTAATAGAACGAACGTTTGCCATCGGGCATTACCTCTTGGGTGCTGCGCGACGTCGCGCGCATCGTGGGTTTCTGCCTGGGCGGTGACGCTGCCTGGGTAATGGAATGCCGGGCCTGGCGGCCCGGACTGGGAAGTCAGATTAGGAGCAGGCGGATCAGGAGCGCGGCTCCGCGCTGCGATCGCGCACGCCGGTGATTTCATGCAGCGCGCGCATCAGCGAGGCACGGAACATCGGGCCATGGCCGAGGCCATCGAACTGGTGGTACTCGACATCAAGTCCCGGCACCTGGCGCAGACGCGCAGACAGCTGCTCGGCGGCATCGGAAGGCGCACCGGAGACGCGCTTCAGGTGTGCCAGCACGCGCGGATTGCTCATGTCGCGGTTGCTGGTATCACGATCACGCTCACCGCCACCGAGCATCATCAGCACACGCGCCGGATGACCGGCGTTGTTGCCGATGAACTGGCGCTCAGGGGCACCGAGCATCGCGCCCTGCTGCCACCACAACGACGGGCTGGCCGGCACATAGGTCTGGAATGCACCGCTGCGCGTGTACAGCGTATGCAGCACGAACAGCCCGCCCAGAGAGTGGCCCCACAATGCCTGCTTGTTGGCATCGGTAGCCACGTGCTGCGCCAGCTGCGGACGGATGCGCCGCTCAAGCACTTCCAGGAACGCATCGGCGCCACCGCCGACCGCCGCGCCGCCGTCTTCGGGCTGGTCAGCAATCGGTGTGTAGTCGCGGGTACGGGCGGGCGAATCGATGCGCTGCTGGTTGTCGTAGCCGACGAACACCAGCACCGTTGGCTGCTTCTGCGCCAGTTCCTCCAGCAGTGGCGCGTCGAATTCCATCAACGCGCCATTGCCATCCAGCATCCACAGCGCCGGAAAGCCCGCCGCCGGTGCTTTACCGGCGGGAATACCCAGGTTGACCCGCCAGGTGCGCTGGCCATCATCACTGCGCACCACGAAGCGTTCGAAGCGGTAGTGCGCCGAGCCGGTGTCGGCAACGGTCTGGCCGATCAGCTGCGCCGGGTTGCGTTGCTGGGCGGCTGCCATCGGCGCGACTACGCCGAGCAACACCAACGAGGCCACGGCGAGCAGTGAATGAAAGCGGATACGCATGTGAGTTGTCATCGCTGTGCCTGGATCAGAAGCCGACGGTCAGGTTCACCCAGTAGCTGCGGCCGGGTTCGTTGTAAGTTGCAGCGCCTGCACCGGTGGCGCTGGTGCTGGTGGTCCCTTCGCGGAACAGACGCTTGTCGAACAGGTTGTTGATGCCGCCACCGACACGCACCTTCGGCGTGATCCGGTACTGGCCTCCCAGGCTCCACAGGTCATAGGCCGCACGCGTATCCGGCGGCAATGCCGCACCGGTGGTGCTGGCCTGCGTCGCCGATTCCTGCTTTCCGTAGAACGTACCGGTCAGCATGAACGACAACTGCGCGTTGACCTGCCAATCCAGGAAGGTGTTGACGGTGTACTCGGGAATGATGGACAGCGGCTGATCGGTGGTCTTGTCGACGTTCTCGATCATCCAGGTGACATTGGTATTCCACGACAGCACATCACCACCGCCGATCAGCGGCACCTTCACGTTGCCTTCGACGCCACGGATGATGGCCTCCGGCGCATTGGTCCACTGGAACACCTGGCCCTTGGTGTCGTTGGTGATGCCGATGCGGTCCTGGCCGGCAACGATCTTGTCCTTGTAGTCGTTGTGGAAATAGGTAACCGAGGCATGCCAGCCGTTGTCCGGCGCCCACTCGATGCCGATTTCCTTGTTGATGCTGGTTTCCGGATCAAGGTTGGCGTTGCCCATCACGTAGCAGCCAGAGCCTTGATTCGGGCTCAGCACCGGGCAGCCATTGCCGCGCGTGTAGTAGAGGTAATCCGGGTTGGCCTGGTACAGGTTCGGCGCCTTGAACGCACGCGCGATGCCGCCCTTGATCGCCCAATCCTCGGCAAGCTTGAACTGCACGTTGAGGCTGGGGCTGAGGTTGTTGCCGAACTGCGAATGGTGATCGAAACGCAGGCCGGGGGTCAGCGTCCAACGCTCGCCGATGTACAGGTTGTCCTCGACGAACACTGCTGCGAACTGCTGGTCGCTCTTGCCGGTACGCACGCCGTCGTAGCCCGGGATGCCGCCACCGCTGCTGGAGCTCTGGGTCACCGAGTACGGGTCATCCAGCTTCATGTCGCGGTATTCGAAGCCCAGCGTCGCCACCTGTTCGATGCCGCCCCAGTTCAGCGGGACGTTGATCTCGCCATCGACGCGGGTGGAGATCAGCTCGGACGTGGAGAAGCTCGCGCCTTCGGTGATCGAGCCTTCCGGGCCGCCGGCCAGGCCTTCGTTCAAGCGGGTGTTGTCGGTGTCGTCGTAGGCCGCGGTGATGCGCGATGTTCCCCAGTCATAGCTGCCGCGATGGGTCAGGCCGAACGAGCGGCGCAGCATCACATTGGTCTCGGCGCCGTACAGTGCGTTCAAGCGCTCGAAGCCGTCGCTGCTGACGCCGCGCTCGCCGGAGTAGATATTGCCCTGGCGGCTGACGCTGGCATCCAGCTCCAGCACATGATTGTCGTTGATGTCGTAGCGCAGCAGGCCGCTGATATCGCGGTTGCGCACGCCCTCGCGTCCGGCCGGCGGGGTCACGCCGGTGGCGAATTCCTCGTTGAGCGACAGCGCATCCGGCTCGGTCTTGTTGACGTTGCCGAACAGGCGGAACGACAGTTGCTCACTCAACGGACCGGACAGCTGGAAGCCGACACGCTCGCTGTCGCCTTCGGCACTGTGTTCGGCCTGGCTGCCGTACAGGGTCAGCGAGCCGGTCAGGTCACCGGTCGGCTTCTTGGTGATGATGTTGACCACGCCACCGGACGCACCCGAGCCGTAACGTGCAGCGGCCGGACCACGCAACACTTCGATACGCTCGACCGCTTCGGCCGGCACCCAGTTGCTGTCGCCGCGGCTGTTGCGTTCACCGCTGCGGCCCATGCGCACCGAATCGCGCGAGCTTACCGGGCGGCCATCGATCAGGATCAAGGTGTTTTCCGGGCCCATGCCACGGATGTCGATCTGACGGAAATTGCCGTAGGAGCCGGATGCGGTATTGCCGGTCAGGTTGATGCCGGGCATGCGCCGGATCACTTCGGACAGATCATTTGCTGGCGGCAGGCGTTCAAGGTCCAACGAGGTGATCACCGAGCTGCCCAAGGCCTGCTTGGCGATCTGCTCGGCGGTGACGTGCACGGTGTCGATGTCGGTCGCCGCTGCTACGCCTTCGGCCAGTGCCGGACCGGCGAGCAAGGCGCTCAATGCCAGCGCAGCGGAAAGGGGATGGCGGGACAACAAGGCACGCGCGGGCAACCGCGACGACGAACGACGGGACATGGGGGGAAAGCCTCTCGACAGTGGGGATGCGCCCCTCTGGCGAACAGCTTGAGGAACGACGGATATCGAATGCAGCTGCCGGAAACAAACGCCAGACAGGCTGCGGGATGCCCACATTCTACACTAAATGAGAATGATTATTGATAACAAAGGGTGATCAGATTGTGGGAGCGGCATAAGCCGCGAAGCAACTGTATCGTCCGATTGCAAAAATCACCGCAATTCCATTGCAGCCAGTTTCGCGGCTTACGCCGCTCCCACATATCAGCTCAAAGCACCGGCCTTGGCGTGTGGCACCCGGCTTGTGGGAGCGACACAAGCCGCGAAGCAACTGCATCGCCCGATTGCAGAAATCACCGCAATTCCATTGCAGCCAGCTTCGCGGCTCACGCCGCTCCCACAAAAGATCCTCAAGAATGCTTACGCGACGATCGCCACCAACTCACGCATATCGTCGATCACCGCCACTGCTTCAGCAGTATCCAGATCCAGGTCGCGCGAATAGCCATAGCGCACCAGCACGATCGGCATGCCGGCATTGTTGGCCGCGCCCAGATCGGTACCCGAGTCACCGATCATCAGGCAATCCGCTGCCGGCTGCTGCAGCAGACGCGCCACATGCAACAAGGGCTCGGCCGCAGGCTTGCGCTGCGGCAGCGAATCGCCACCGATGATGTGCGCAAAGAAGCCGGCAATGCCCAGATGCTGCAACAGGGGCGCGACCATTGCCGCCGGCTTGTTGGTGCAGATGGCCATCGGCAGTCCGCGTGCCTGCAATGCGGTCAAGGCCTCACCAACACCGTCGTAGAGGCGCGGGCTGCGCAGCAGGCAGGCCTTGTAGTGCTGCATGAAAACCGACATCACTTCTTCCAGCGTCAACGCGCTCCCAGCGTTCGCCAATGCGGTGGACACCAGGTTGCGTACGCCCTCGCCTATCCAGCTGCGCACCGTCGCCTCGGAGACGCGCGGCAACGCCAGCTCTTCCAATGTGAGGTTCACTGCCTCGGCGATATCACCTGCGCTGTCCACCAGCGTGCCATCCAAATCGAACACCAAGGCCGTAGTCGCCACGCATCCACACTCCCGGAAAATGAGCATCGATTGTAGCGGCGCCGCGTTGCGCAAAGGATGTACTCAATCCAACGAGATGCTGCGAAACAAATCACCCTGGATCACCAGTTCTTCGCGATCACGGAAGCCCGACAAGCCCACGCCGACCAGGCGATAGCGCGTATCCGCCGGCAACTGCACGCGCTGGCACAAGGCAAGTGCGATGTCGCGCAGGTCTTCAACCGAGCTTGGCGGCGTATCCGGTGTATAGCTGCGGGTAAGGATGCGGAACTGCGCGGTCTTCAACTTCAGCACAACGGTGTGACCGATGCGCTCGGTGCGCCCGGTTGCACGCCAGGTGCGTTCGGCCAACTGGGTGATGGCTTCATCGAACTCACCCATGTGCAGGTCTTCGGCAAAGGTGTCTTCGGAAGAGATCGACTGCACCGGCTGATCCGGTTCCACCGGCCGCTCGTCGATGCCACGCGCGCGCCGGTACAAACCCGCACCAAAGCTGCCGAACAAGGCCTGCAACTGCTCAAGCGGCAGCGCGCGCAGATCACCGACAGTGACGATGCCCAGCGCCGACAGCTTGCCTTCCATCACCTTGCCCACGCCCGGCACCCGTTTGACCGGCAACGGTGTCAGGAACTGCTCCACCCTGGAAGGCGGCACCACGAACTGGCCATCGGGCTTGCGCCAGTCCGAGGCCACCTTGGCCAGGAACTTGTTCGGGGCGATGCCTGCCGAGGCGGTCAGGCCGGTGGTCTCGCGGATCTGCGCACGGATGGTGCGGGCGATCTCGGTGGCGATGCCGTCGCAGCTCGGCGATTCGGTGACGTCGAGGAAGGCTTCGTCCAGCGACAGCGGCTCCACCAACGGGGTGTGCTGCAGGAAAATCTCGCGGATCTGCCGCGATACTGCCTTGTAGCGGGCAAAGTCCGGCGGCACGAACACTGCATCCGGGCACAGGCGCTCGGCCCGCAGCGCCGGCATGGCCGAACGCACCCCGAACTTGCGGGCCTCGTAGGAGGCCGCACAGACCACCGAACGCGCCCCGCGCCAGGCCACCACTACCGGCCTCCCGCGCAAACCGGGGTCATCACGCTGCTCCACGGACGCATAGAAGGCGTCCATGTCGACGTGGATGATCTTGCGTTGTTGGCTCAAGGCAACAGTCTCAAAAGGTCGCCAACATGATAGCTGTTGTCGCTAAATGCACACTTGTCCTCACAAATGTACTTATTCATACCTCCCGTAACAGCCCGCGAACGGCGCTTATCTGCAGCTAACATACGCAACCGTCCAGTTAAAACATTTGATTGAACGCAGCTGCTGCAGCATGCTCCGGGGCTCGCAATGGCTTTGGATTACCCCGGATGACCCGTCTGCATGCTTTCTCGCGCGACCAGCTGCTGGCCAGCGCGCGTGGCGAACTTTTCGGCCCGAACAAAGGCCGTCTCCCCAATGACCCGATGCTGATGTTCGACCGCATCACCGAGATCCGCGAGGACGGTGGCGCACACGGCAAGGGCATGATCCGGGCCGAGCTGGATATCCGTCCTGACCTGTGGTTCTTCGGCTGCCATTTCATCGGTGACCCGGTGATGCCCGGCTGCCTGGGCCTGGATGCCATGTGGCAGCTGACCGGCTTCTATCTCACCTGGCTGGGCGCGGAAGGCCGCGGCCGTGCGCTGGGCTGTGGCGAGGTCAAGTTCACCGGCCAGGTGCTGCCCAGCGCCAAGCTGGTGCAGTACGAAATCGATGTCTCGCGCGTGATCAACCGCAAGCTGGTGATGGCACAGACCGACGCCCGCATGCTGGTCGACGGCCGCGAGATCTACACCGCCAAGGACCTGCGCGTAGGTCTGTTCACCTCAACCGAGAGCTTCTGATGCGTCGTGTCGTCATTACCGGCATGGGCATCACGTCCTGCCTTGGCAACGATCTGGATACCGTCTCCAGCGCCCTGCGTGACAGCCGTCCCGGCATCGTCACCCTGCCCGATCACGCCGAAGCCGGCCTGCGCAGCCAGATCGGCGGCAAGGTCGAGATCGACCTGGACGCGCAGGTGGACCGCAAGCTCAAGCGCTTCATGAGCGATGCCGCGGCCTACAGCTATGTCGCCATGCGCGACGCCATTGCCGATGCCGGCCTGGACGAGGCTGCGGTCAGCAACGTGCGTACCGGCCTGATCGCCGGCTCCGGCGGCGGCTCCAGCGAATGGCAGGTGGAAGCGGCCGATCTGCTGCGCAACCGTGGCGTGCGCAAGGTAGGCCCGTACATGGTGCCGCGCACGATGTGCTCGACGGTGTCGGCCAACCTGGCCACCGCCTTCAGCATCAAGGGCCTGAGCTATTCGTTGTCGGCCGCTTGCGCCACCTCGGCGCATTGCATCGGCGCTGCCGCCGACCTGATCCGCCACGGCGCCCAGGACGTGATGTTTGCCGGCGGCGGTGAGGACCTGCACTGGTCGATGAGCGTGATGTTCGACGCCATGGGTGCACTGTCCACCAGCTTCAACGAAACCCCGAGCACCGCATCGCGCCCGTACGACGCCAACCGCGACGGCTTCGTCATCGCAGGCGGCGCCGGCATGCTGGTGCTGGAAGACTACGACCACGCTGTGGCCCGTGGCGCCCGTATCTACGCCGAACTGGTTGGCTACGGCGTGACCTCCGACGGTGCCGACATGGTCGCCCCGTCCGGCGAAGGTGCCGTGCGCTGCATGAAGATGGCGATGGAAGGCCTGGACCGTCCGATCGACTATCTGAACACCCACGGCACCTCGACGCCGCTGGGCGACGTGACCGAGCTGGGCGCGGTGCGCGAAGTGTTTGGCGATGCGGTACCGCCGCTGTCCTCGACCAAGGCGCTGTCGGGCCACTCGCTGGGCGCTGCCAGCGTGCACGAGGCGATCTATTGCCTGCTGATGATGCGCGATGGCTTCATGGCCGGCTCGGCCAACATCGAGACCCTGGACGAGCGTGTGGAAGGCTTCCCGGTCCTGCGCAAGACGCAGGAAGCGAAGTTGGACACGGTGATGTCGAACAGCTTCGGCTTTGGCGGCACCAATGCAACGCTGATCTTCGGCCGGGTTTGATGGCGGAGTGATCTGAAAGAAAACAGCCGCGAAAGCGGCTGTTTTTTTTGTGCTTTGGTTTTGGCTTCTGCTTTGGTTTTGCTGTTGCTCTTGCTGTCCCCTCTCCCGTTCACGGGAGAGGGGTTGGGGTGAGGGGAAGCTTTTGCTTTTGCTTTTGCTTTTGCTTTTACTTCAGCTATAGCCATTGCTCTGCTGCCCCGAAAAACAACGGCAACAGCAATGGCAACAGCAACAAGCAGAAGCTGCCCTCACCCCTACCCCTCTCCCGCAGGCGGGAGAGGGGAAAGCAGAGCATGAGCAGAGCTGGGCAAGGCCAAAAGCAAAGCCAAGCCAAAGCAACAGCAACGCCAAAGCAAAAGCAACGCCAAAGCAAAAGCATGAGCAAAGCGAAAGCAGAGCCGAAGCCGAGCCAAAGCAGAGCCAAAGCAGAGCCAAAACAGAGCAAGAGTCAAACCCAACCCCCAGCCTCAGCCCCAGCTTCCTCAGTCGTAATTACTCAACGCCAGCGACAGCAACGCCTTGGCCTGCTCGCGCAGGGACTGCGGCTCCACGATCTCCGCGTCCGAGCCGTAATGCAGCACGTCCATCAACAGCTCGCGCGACACGCTGTACGGCACCTTCAATTCATAGCGCCCGTCAGCAAGGAACCGTCCCTGCTGCTTGGAATGCCAATGCTCATCGGCCACCCAGCGGGCCGCCTTGGCACTGAACACAATCGTCGCCCAACCCTTGGGCGCACCCGAGAAGATGCCGTAGCTGGCCGCCAACTGCTCGTTCAACTCTTCATCGGCCACATCACGCGCCGGCTGATCGAGCAGCCGCGCCTGATGGATGCGGTCCACCGCAAAACTGCGCACCGCCTCGCGACTGTGATCCCAGGCGTCCAGGTACCAGTTGTCGCGGTAATGGGTAATGCGCTGCGGCGACACCGTGCGGCGGGTCGCCTCATCGGTGGAACGTGCGCGGTATTCAAAGGACAGCTGCTTGCGCTCCAATACGCCGGAAGCCACCGTACGGAAACTGGCCTCGTCCAGCTTGCGGCCGCGGTGTGGAATCACCCGCACCCGCTCCACCGGCCAATGCGAAGCACCCGCCTGTGCGGCCAGCAAGCCTTCGATGCGCTGCTGCAGCGGCGCCAGCATCGACGACAACACCCCGCCGCCGGTTCGCGACAACAGGTGCTGGGATGCCAGCAAGGCGTGCAGCTCCTCCGAGCTCAGCCACAGGCCAGGCAGCTCGAAACGGTCGCTTTCCCCACTCAGGTAGCGGAACCCGGCCTCGCCATCGCCCTCCACCGGCGCCATCAGCGCGTCACGCAGGAAGGCCAGGTCGCGGTAGACCGTGGCACGGGAACAGCTCAACTCCTCCTGCAACCGCATCACCGTGACCGGATAGCGGGCGGACTTGAGCAGACGATGCAGCGCGTTGATGCGTTCATAGCGGTCCATGCCCGGATTATGTCCGACTCCGGGCGTCAATGGAGCAGGTCGGCCACCGCTGTAATCGCGGATGAAGCTCCGGCCGCTGGATGCGCCTGAGGGTCAGGGACCATCCGGTATCATCGCAAGGCCTCCCTTTTCCGTCTCTCCCAAGGAGATCCTCCTGATGTCCCTGCGTGTTTCCCTATTGCTGCCATTGCTGCTGGCCGCCCCGCTGGCCTGGGCCGAAGACGCCACCGATACGTCCGACCTTGCCGCGATGACCTCGCCGTGGAGCGGCAGCGGCGGCGAGCTGGGCTTTGCCTCGGCCCACGGCAACAGCACCACCGAAAGCTTCAATGGCCGCCTGAAGCTGCGCTACACCGACGATGACTGGATCCACAGCATGGATCTGTTCGGTCTGCGCTCCAGCGCCGAATACACGGAAACCGCCGATGACGGCAGCACCAGCCGCAAGCGCCAGACCACTGCCAACCGCTACTCCGGCAGTGCCGGCAGCGCCCTGCAGCTGGGCGAGCACCGCCAGCTCACCGCCACGGTGCGTTATGAACGCGACGACTTCGCCACCTACGATCGCCTTGGCACCTTCGGTCTGGGCTACGGTACCCGCCTGATCGACGGCGAACGCGTCACCCTGGACACCCAGATCGGCCCCGGTGTGCGCCGCACCCACAACTCCGAGACCGACGAGAACCGCACCGGCCTGATCGGCCGCGGCCTGTTCGACCTCAAGTTCGGCATCACCGAGAACACCGAACTGGTCAATTCGCTGCTGGTGGAATCCGGTTCGTACAACACCTTCGCGCAGAACGACTTTGGTGTGTCGGTCAACATGAACAAGCACTTCGCCCTCAAGGCGGGTTGGCAGGCGCGCTACAACAGCGACGTCGCCGACCAGAAGCGCAAGACCGATACGCTGTCCACCATGAACGTGGTCTACAGCTTCAAGTAAGCAGGTGCCGGGCGACTGCCCGGCATTCGCCTCGCTGTAGTGCCGAGCCATGCTCGGCAAGGGCGTTACCAGCAAAACCGGGCACGTCGGCATTGCTTTGCTGTTTTGTGGGAGCGGCATAAGCCGCGAAGCTGGCCCTGCTTCCGCGCCGATACAATCGGCGCTCATGCCATCTCATGCAGTTGCGGCTTCGCGGCTCACGCCGCTCCTACAACGGCAAAATCAGCGCAACAGCTCGCCCGCGCCGCCGGCCAACAGCTGTCGCGCCACTTCACGCCCCAGCGCCTCCGGATCGCTCGCCGGGCCCTGCGCCTGCGCACGCACCGCACGGCCATCAGACACGCCGCCGACCAGGCCCTGCAACCACAGGTCCTCGCCACGCCACTGCGCCAGACCCGCCACCGGCACATGGCAGCTGCCATCCAGCGCGCGGTTCATGGCCCGCTCCGCTTCCACGCAGGTTCGGGTGGAGGCATCGTCCAGCGCCTTGAGCAGCGCAATCGTGCCGGCATCGTCCTGCCGGCATTCAATCGCCACTGCAGCCTGTGCGGGCGCCGGCAGCCACTGCGGGGCGACCAGGCGATCGCGGATGCGCGCGCCCAGTTCCAGGCGCTCCAGGCCGGCACAGGCCAGGATGATGGCGTCATATTCACCGGCGTCCAGCTTGGCCAGGCGGGTGTTGACGTTGCCACGCAGGTCGCGCGACGTGAGGTCCGGGCGCAGCGCACGCAGCTGTGCCTGCCGGCGCAGCGACGACGTGCCGACGCAGGCGCCCTGCGGCAACGCATCCAGCGACGCATAGGTGTTGGAGACGAAAGCATCAGCCGAATCGGCGCGGGTCAGGATCGCCGGCAGCGCGAACGGCGCCTCCAGCTCCATCGGCACGTCCTTGAGCGAATGCACCGCGCAATCGGCGTCGCCACGCAGCATCGCCAGCTCCAGCTCCTTCAGGAACAGGCCCTTGCCGCCGATGGCCGCCAGCGAACGGTCAAGGATTTCATCGCCGCGCGTGCTCATCGGCACAAGTTCCACCTGCAGCCCTGGATGGGCCTGGCGCAGGCGGTCGGCGACGTGTTCGCTCTGCCACAGGGCAAGCGGGCTCTTTCGGGTGGCGATACGCAGGATGCTCATGCGGCCATTATCGCCGCTGCAAGCTCCGGGTCACAGCCGTTCCATCTCGGTCTTCAGCCCGGCCACGCAGCGGCGGCTGATTTCCAGCGGCTGCGGGACATCACGCAGCACCGCCTGCACCTGCCCCGCCGGCGTGCGGCGGACTTCCTGCAACCGATCACGGGCGATCAGGCAATTGCGGTGGATGCGGATGAAACGCCCGGAAAACTCGTCTTCCAGCGAGCGCAGCGACTCTTCGATCAGGTCTTCGCCGCGCAGGTGGTGCACCACCACGTACTTTTCCTCGGCCTGCAGGTAGAGGATGTCCTCCACCGGCACCAGTCGCAGGCTGCCGCGCAGACGCGCGCACAACGCCCGTCGCGGCTGCGTGGCCGCGGCTGGCGCGGCATTGGCGCGGCCAACAATGAAGGTGCGCGCACGCTCCAGCGCTGCGGCCAGGCGCTCGGCACGCACCGGTTTCATCAGGTAGTCGATCGCCGCCGCTTCAAACGCCGACAAGGCATGGGCGTCATAGGCGGTGCAGAACACCACCGCCGGACGCGGCTCGAACCGCGCCAGATGGCGGGCGACCTCCAGACCGTCGATGCCGGGCATGGCGATATCCAGCAACACCAGATCCGGCTGGGTCTGCGCGCAGACCTGCAGGGCGTCATTGCCGTTGGCGGCCTCGCCAACCACCTCCCCCCCCGCCAGCTCGGCCAGCAGCGCGCGCAGGCGCTCGCGCGCCAAGGGCTCGTCATCGGCGATTACTACCTTCACACCACTACCTCACTCACGGCTCCCCAGTCGTGGCGACATGGTAGCCGGGTTCGCTGCAGGCCGCCGTCAACATCCCGGCAACTGCGGAGCAGCTCACAAACCGATCAGACCTGCGTGAAACGGGCCTGCAGCCAGTCGCCCAGCGCATGGATCTCTTCGCCGCAGACCTGGTGGGCCATCTGGTAACGGTGCCATTCCACGCCGAAGCCCAGTGTCTTGAGCACCTGTGCACTGTGCTCGGCGATCTGCAGCGGAATCACCGGATCGGCGCTGCCATGCGCCATGAAGATTGGCTGGGCGATGGCGCCATCCACCAACTGCGACGGTGCGGCATCCACTTCCGGCAGATAGGTCGACAAGGCCACCAGGCCGGCGACCGGCTCACGGCGCTTCAGGCCAGCGGACAGGATGATCGCCCCACCCTGCGAGAAACCGGCCAGCACAATGCGGTTGGCCGGAATGCCGCGCGCCTGTTCACGGGCGATCAGTTCTTCCAGCTGCTCCACCGATTCGGCGACACCCTTGGCATCGGCGCGGCTGCGGAAGTCCATGCTGACGATGTCATACCAGGCTCGCATCGGCATGCCGTTGTTGATGCTGACCGGGCGCTTGGGCGCGTGCGGGAACACGAAGCGGATCGCCGGCCACTGCGGACGCACCAGCTCGGGCACGATAGGCGCGAAATCATGGCCATCGGCACCCAGGCCATGCAGCCAGATCACCGACCATTCCGGCGACGCGCCGGTTTCCTGCTCCACTGTTTCCAGCATGTGTACGACTCCCAAAGACAAGCAGGAATTATGCCTGCCCGGCGCAGCCATAGGGACAGCCCTGCCGTTTTGTGGGAGCGGCGTAAGCCGCGAAGCTGGTGGTGTTGCCGGTTGAAACCAAGCCGGCTGCCTGCACGGAGATCACAAGCCGAACGGCGGTTGATTGCTATCGGCTTCGCGGCTTACGCCGCTCCTACAAGAACCATAACCATCCGGAGGTTTGTGGGAGCGGCGTAAGCCACGAAGCTGGTGGTATTGCCGGTTGAAGCCAAGCCGGCTACCTGCACGGAGATCACTGGCCGAATGGCGGCGCGTTGCTATCGGCTTCGCGGCTTACGCCGCTCCCACAACAGCAACCGCAGCAGCAGCCTTCAATCCTGCAGCGGTTCCTTCAGCGCAGCCGCACGCAGCTCGGCTGCACGCAGCAATACCGCCGGCGGAGCGTTTTCTTCCGGGATGCACAGCAGGCCATGTCTGCGCAGCCAGTCACCGGCTTTGCGCGAGGACGTCCATGCCACCACCGGCACTGCCAGCGCCATGCCGATCACCACCGGTGCCATCCACGCCGCCAGCGGCGGCGATACCAGATAGGCGGCCACGCCCATCACCACGCCAAACACGCTCAAACCGCCATAACTGCGCAGCAAGGCGCTCACCGAGATGCTGCCGTCATCGCGCTGTTGTGCGTCCCAGCCCGAGTCCTTGCCGGCCAGCACTTCGGCCACACCGCGCGACTGCACGTACATCACCACTGGCGCCATCAGTGCCGCCAGCACGGTTTCCAGCAGCATCGAAATGAAAGCGCGGAACGCGCCGCCACAACCGATGCGCTCCTTGCGCGAGGTCAGCATCGCCACATAGCCCATGACCTTGGGCGACAGCAGCGCGATCATGGTCACCACGAATACCCAGAACACGCCATCCTGGTCCAAACCGCGCCAATAACTCGCCGGTGCCATCCGCAGATCCAGATGCAGCTCCTCGGCCAGATCGATGCCGCCGTGGATCAGCGGGATGGCGATACCGATCAGCATCAACATCGCCCACATCGGTGCGGTGAAGTAATGGCCGATGCCGATCAACATATGCACGCGGTTGACCCAGTGCAGGCCCGGCGTGGCGACCACCTTGGAGTGCTGCAGGTTGCCCTGGCACCAGCGGCGATCACGGATAAGCAGATCGGTCAGGGTCGGCGGGCCTTCCTCGTAGCTGCCATGCAGGTAGGGCACCATGTGCGAGGCCCAGCCACCACGGCGGATCAGCGCGGCCTCGACGAAGTCATGGCTGAGCACATGACCGCCAAACGGCTTGCGTCCCGGCAATTCCGGCAGACCGGCTTCCTCGGCGAATGCCTGGGTGCGGATCACCGCATTGTGCCCCCAGTAATTGCTCTCAGCGCCGTGCCACCAGGCCACGCCATAGGCCATCACCGGCCCGTACACGCGGCCACCAAACTGCTGCATGCGGGCGAAGGCGGTGCGGCCGCCGACCACCGCCGGCAGCGACTGGATCAGGCCGACGGTCGGATGGTTCTCCATTGCCGACACCAGACGCACGATCACATCGCCAGTCATCAAGCTGTCGGCATCGAGGATCAGCATCTGCGGGTAAGCACCACCGAAGCGGCGCACCCAGTCGGCGATATTCCCGGCCTTACGCCCGATATTGCTCGCGCGACGGCGGTAATACAGCCGCTGCGCGCCGCCGGTGGCTTCCACCAGGCGCGCGAATACCTGCTCTTCAGCGCGGCCGATGGCGTCGCGGGTGGTATCGCTGAGCACGTAGAAATCGAAGTGTTCCAGCTGCCCGGTCGCGGCCACCGATTCGTAGATCGCCTGCAGGCCGGCCATCATCCGGCGCGGGTCTTCGTTATAGGTGGGCATCAACAAGGCAGTACGGCTGCGCAGCTGCGGCAGCGGCGTGTCCGGGTAGATGCCTAGCTTGCGGCGGCCACGCAGCAGCGCCTGCAGCCCGGCCAGGCTGCTGACGAAGGACATCGCGATCCAGGCGAACAACAGCACGAACAGGCCCAGCAGGCAGGCTTCGAGCACGTTGATGCCACCGTTGGACAGCACCCGCGCCATCAACCAGGTGGCGAGCAGCGTGGTCAGCGCGGTGCTGCCGAAGACGTACAGCCGGCGCAGGCCGATATTGGCCGGCGCGGTCTTCTGCCGCGGCACATGCAGCTTGCCTGAGCGCAGCGATTGCTCAGGCATGGCCAAGGGGTGTTCGGCCGGGAGCACGGCGATGCCGGCATCCAGTCCGTTGTCGGTCCTTACCGTAGAGCTCATCGACCACCCCGCTGCGTGACCTGCAGCCCGTCCTGGCGACACACCTTGCCGTAACGCTGTTTGCTTGCGTGTTGCACCTGAAATCCTTGAAGGAGAAGCCGACCAGCCGGGAAAACTAGAAGAACCAACTTAAACCTGCGGCAAACGAAGCCTGCCGGTCGCGATGCGGGAGCCCCCTCGAACCACCTCGCTGCGGGCGCCAACACGCCCAGCCGGACCGCTCCAGGCCCAACCGCCGCAACCCCTTGACGGCATCCGCGACGGGGGAATTATCCATCATCAAATCGACAGGTACACCTGCGCCAGTCACTTTGACCGTGGCCCGGAGGGAATGGGAGGCTCGCGAGAAGCACCCGTAGCGTAGGGGCCGCGCTTGCCACAGGGCCGCGTCAAACCGTTGCAGTTGCACCCGTTCCGCGCGAGCGGGCGCCACCTGACGAGCAGAACCGCACGATCGGCAGGCCCAGGGCCGGGCCGCCCGAGCGAATCCCCCGACCCCGCTCAGGCACCAGAAATCGAGACGCAGGACGCCGCGCGTGCATCACGGATATCCGTTCATATCCAATGGCAGCGCCGCATGGAACGACTTGCCTGGCCGCAGGCAACTGAAACCCGCTGCATCGAACGGCGATGAACAGGGCGCAATCATGCGCACGCAGAACCCAGGCTAAATCCGGCCCCGCACACAACGCGATCACAACATTGCGCTCACCTGCCGCAAACCCGGCATTGCGCAGTCTGGACCTGTCTGCAGCGACGCAGACGTTTCCGGAGACCGTTCGTGGACCGCAACCGTGTTGAAGGCACCAAACACGAAATCAAAGGTGCCATCAAGGAAGCTGCCGGGAAGATGACAGGCAACAAAGCCCAGCAGATGGCCGGCAACATGGAGAGGAATGCTGGAAAGGCACAAAAGGCAATGGGCAAGGCTGCAGATGAGGTAAAGCATCGACATTCATGACGACCGCATCACCCCGCAAGAACTGCTTCCGCAACGCACATAACCGGAGCCCGTAATACCCGGCAACACTGTGCAGTTCCAATGGCGCGACCGTGTGGAAGCCGGCCGCGCCATTACAACACCCTCACATCAATGCGGACGTTCGGAAAGCAGACCGATGCGACGGAACCACATTTCCAGCGGCACGGTCACCAGCGGCGGCACCGCCGCTACCAGCGCCAGCAACATGGCCCACAGCGGCCAACGCAGCTTGATCCACGCATACAGGGTTACGACGACGTAGAACACGAAGGCCAGGCCATGCAGGCGGCCGAACAGCCATACACCCAGCTCGGTGGTGCCGGTGCCGTATTTGAGCAGCATGCCGATCAGCAGACCGGCCCAGGTGACACCTTCAATCAGTGCGGCGGCGGCAAACAACTTGCCGGCGGGGGTCATTGGTTTGGCAGACATCGATTCCATCAGCGGTTCGAAAGAACCGCGATTGTAGGCGAGAATGCGTCGCATCCGCGCGGCTCAGATCCAGCCCCGTCGCTTGAACCACAGCAGCGGCACCACGATGCTCAAGCCCACGGCGGCCAGCGCGATGGCGTAGCCGTAATGCCAATGCAGTTCCGGCATCGAGGCGAAGTTCATGCCCCACACCCCAACCAGCACGGTTGGCGGAATACCGACCACCGAGGCCACCGCCATCACCTTCATCACCTCGTTCTGGTCCATATTGATCAGGCCGAGCACACTGTCCAGCAGGAACTCGTTGCGGTCGCCCAGTTGCTGCTCGAACTCGCTCAGCGAGGTCAGGTCCTTGACCACCAGCTTGATGCGTTTGGGCGCATCCGTACCAAACCAATCCGGCGTGGCTTCATCCAGATAGCTCATCATCCGCAGCATGCCGTGCAAGGTGTTGTGCAGCGCGCCGATGCGCCGCCCCATCATGCCCACCTCGTGCAGCATCTGTTCCAGCCGTCGTGAGGCACGCTTGCCCTTTGGGTGATTGAAGGCCTGGCGTGAGAACTCGCTCATCGTGCTTTCCAGCGATTCGAGCAGATCGGCCAAGCGGTCGACAATGTGTTCGATCATGCGCAGGAACAGATCGGCCGAGCCGTGGCAGGGGTGCTTGCCCAGCTCCGCTTCCACGCCTTCCAGCGCGTCGATGCGGTGCTCGCGCTGCACCACCAATGCATTGGGTGCGACCACGAAGCCCAGCGGCCCGACCACGTGCTCCACCTCGTACTGGAAGCGCGGCAGGTTCAGCACCAAGGCCTCACCTTCAACGCGCACCCGGCTGCTGAACTCGATTTCGCTGATGCCAGCACGGTCGGGAACAACGAAGCCCACCTGCGCCGAGGCCTGTGCCAGCTCCTCGGGCGTTGGCTGGCACAGGTCCACCCACAGCGAGGTGGGTGCCGTGCCGCCGGCTGCGGTAGCGAGGGTGCGGCATTGGAGCATGGTGTGATTCCGCATCTGGACCAGCGCTCATCCTCGTCTGCAGCGCACGCCGAGTAAAGCCACGGGCAGCTCAGTCCAGCGCCTGCGCGGCGTACCAGTCCGCATACGGCGTGTTCCTGGCCAGATGGCGGTTGAAGTCCGGCGCGCCGTCCTGCCACCACACCGGGCCGCGCTCACCAAGGCCGCGTTTGGCCGCATCCACCGCCGCCCCGGCCTTGGCCAGCAGTTGCCGGTCACCTGAACGCCGCGCCGCGCCGACTTCCCTCCGTGCGGTCATCAGCTCGCTCACCAACGACGCCCGCAGCGGTTCAGGCAGGCCTGGATTGCTGGCCCGCCACAGCCGCCCGCGGACCACCAGATAGCGGCCATCGGGCGTACGCAATGGTGCCTCGGCCATCCCACAGCTCCGTCAATCAGGGGCGAAGCAGTATCCCACCTGCGCACGGTTGCAAAGCGCGCCCGCCTTCACGCAAGCTCGCCATTCCTTCAACCACCAGTCCAGCCATGCAAGACAACATCATCCAGATCATCCCCGCCGACGGCTGGGTAGCCGTGTTCGAAGAAGCCGGTGACGAAAGTGCGCAGAGCCTGGTGTGCTTTGCGGTAGTGGAAGAAGCCGGCAAGCGCGCCGTGCGCCCGATGCTGGCCAACGGCAAGCAGATCAGCTTCGCCGACACCCTGCCCAACTTCGTCCGCGTCGAAGAAGCCGACGCCTTCGAAGAAGAGGATGAAGACGAAGAGGACGAGGAAGAAGAAGACGAAGAAGAGGAGGAAGAAGAAGAGGCCTGAGCCACCTCTTCCAACTTCGCTTCAAAGACCTTGTGGGAGCGGTGTGAACCGCGAAACTGGTGGCGCTTCAGGCCAGTGGCTTCGCGGCTTACGCCGCTCCTGCAGGCAGGCTTCAGGCATTACCCGCAACAGAAAATTCGCCTGTCCGGCAACTTCTAGTGCTTGTGCTGTGCACGGCCTGAGCCCGATTTCTTCCCGCCGCCATCCTGCTTGTTCACCGTCGCCCAGGCGATGCGCTCGGCGTCCGCTTTCGAACGCCCCTGCTTGCGCTCACTTTCCTCGATGTGTGCGGCCTGCCGCTTCTGCTTGCCTGTATAGGCGCTCTTGTCACCCTGCGTCATCGTCATGCTCCGCTGTGGAATGAATCGACGCTAGGCGTGCCAGCGTAAGCATCACGTGCATATTGGTGAAGCCCTCCCCTGCATTCATCCGCTGCTTCAGCTCGCGGTGACGTAGTTGAATACCGGGCGTTCGCGTGCAGCTAACAACAAAGGCGCACGACGCTAACTCCCTGCTTGCTAGGGTCGAGATGGACCGGTACGAAGCTGGTCCTTGTCTCAACCAAAGGAGCATCGTGATGAAACACCTGCACCTGCGGAGCGTGTTGTTGATTGCCGTAACGCTACCCACCTGTACGCCGGTAGCCACCGCTGCCGCGCCAGCCGTACAGGAAAGCCCACCGGCAGCAGCTCTGGCCCAAGGCGCCGCCGATCAACCCGGCAGCGACGCGTGGATCACTCGAGAAATCAAGGAAAGACTATCCAGCGCAGCAGACATGCCGGGCATTGAAATCCACGTGGAAACACGCGGCGGCATGGTCTCCCTGAGTGGCCAGGTGGCAAGCCAGGCAGATGCTGACCGCATGGTCAATATCGCGCGCACAGTGGACGGCGTCATCAGTGTCGACGACAGCCGGCTGATCATCGGCGGCAAACCGTCGCAGTAAGCACAACGGCCACTGCACGATACAAACATACACAGCGCGCCGAAGCCGGAGCACATGCGTGGGCGAAGCGCTGGTTGCAGAACAATGGTGGCAAAGCGACGTCGACACGGAACAGCGTCGTTGAGCCGCGGGCACGCATCCTTCAAGAGTGCCGAGCCATGCTCGGCGGAGGCTGTACCGGA
>NZ_JBSPUF010000022.1:0-63754 GCF_056861425.1 Stenotrophomonas sp. 21LCFQ19
CTCTCCCGCACGCGGGAGAGGGGCTAGCAATGCGTCGGCTGCCAGTGCACTAGCCCCTCTCCCGCGTGCGGGAGAGGGGTTGGGGTGAGGGCGCTTTTGCTCCGGCTTTTGCTCCGGCTTTTGCTCCGGCTTTTGCTCCGGCTTTTGCTCCGGCTTTTGCTCCGGCTTTTGCTCCGGCTTTTGCTCCGGCTTTTGCTCCGGCTTTCGCTCCGGCTTTCGCTCCGGCTTTCGCTCCGGCTTTCGCTCTTCAGCTTTTGACTTACCGGGCCCCTTCCGCAGCGACGGAGCTGGCAGGCAAGACCCCGAACGGGGCGACGCACACGGATGTGCGTCGTTTTTCGACGAGACATGGATGTCTCGTCGAAAAATCCTGCCAGCGGAGTGGACCCGCGTCGCGCAGCGGCGTGGGCGCGGAGGCAGGGTGTGCTTTCTTTTGGTTATCTTTTCTTTGCACAAGCAAAGAAAAGTAACTCGCTCCCCGAAGGGGAGTGAAAGCCTTGGCAGTTGCAGTTGCAGTTGCCAAAGCTAGAGCTAGAGCAGAGCTTTCGCCCACCTTCGGCGCGCGAGCGCACCTTGACCAGCCATTCGGCTGTTAAAGAGCTCTCCTTTGCTTGTGCAAAGAAACGTGGCCCAAAGAAAGCACACCCTGCCTACGCGCCTTCCGCGCTGCGCGCTCCAGGTTCACTCCGCCAGCGGGATTTTTCGCCACGACATCCCTGTCGTGGCGAAAAACGACGTGCATCCATGCACGTCGCCCTTCGGGTTCTTCCCACTGGCTCCGTCGCTGCGGAAGGGCCCCGGTGAGTCAACATCAAAGTCAAAGTCAGAAGCGACGGCAACGGCAACAGCGAAAGCTACCCCTCCCCGACCCTCCCCTTGCCTGCGGCAAAGGGAGGGAGTGGAGCTGCACTTGGCAACGGAGGGAGCGGCGCTCCGCCGCCCCGCAGACAAAACAAAAGCGGCGTTGCCGCGCCCCATCGACTTGAACTCCAGTCGACAGAACACCGCAACGCCGCTCGGCTTTTCAGCCGGTGAAAGCCCTTATTCGGACTTCCACCACATCATGAAGGCATCCCACAGACGCTTGAAGAAACCACCTTCTTCGACCGCCTGCACAGCCACCAGCGGCGCCTCGGCAACCACCTTGCCATCCAGCGACACCTTGACCGTACCGATCTGCTGACCTGCAGTGATCGGCGCCACCAACTGCTTCGGCACGTCCATCGACGGCTTCAGATCGTTGTAACGGCCACGCGGCACGCTCACCAGCATCGGCTGCGCCACGCCCAGCTGCACCTCATCGGCCGCGCCCTTCCACACATGCTGCGTAGTCACCGCCTTGCCCGGCTCATACATGCGATGGGTTTCGAAGAAACGGAAACCCCAGTTCAACAACGCCAGGCTGTCATCAGCGCGCTGCTTCTCCGAAGCACCACCCATCAACACCGCCACCAGACGCTGGTCGCCGCGCTGCGCCGAGCTCAGCAGGCAGTAACCAGCCGCCGAGGTGTGGCCGGTCTTGATGCCATCCACACTCTGGTCACGCCACAACAGCAGGTTGCGGTTCGGCTGGGTGATCTTGCCTACCGTGAATTCCTTGATCTTGTTGTACGCATAGGTCTCCGGATAATCACGCACGAAAGCGCGGCCCAGCAGCGCCAGATCATAGGCGCTGGACTGGTGACCCTCGGCGTTCAGGCCGTGTGCGTTGACGAAGTGCGAATCCTTCATGCCGATCTTGGCGGCGTAGCTGTTCATCAACGCCGCGAACGCTTCCTGGCTGCCGGCAGCATGTTCGGCCAGCGCGATTGCCGCGTCGTTGCCGGACTGGATCGCCATGCCCTTTTCCATGTCTTCCAGACGCGCGGTCTGGTTGACCGGGAAGCCGCTGTAGCTGCCATCGGTGCCTGCGCCGCCTTCGCGCCAGGCGCGCTCGCTCATCATCACCTGGTCGTCCGGCTTGATCTTGCCGGTCTTCATTTCCGCAGCCAGCACGTAGGACGTCATCACCTTGGTGATGCTGGCCGGCGGCAGCGGGGTATGGATGTTCTCGCCCGCCAGCACCTGGCCGGTGGCGTAATCCATCAGCACCCATGCCGTGGCGGTGGTCGGAACCGGGGCCGGCGGCGTCGCCACCTGCGCCGGAGCAGCAGCTGCGGCCGGTGCAGGCGTGGGCGTCGGGGTGGGCGTCTGGGCGGAGGCCAGACCCACGACGAGCGTGGTGGCCAGTGCAGCGGCGGCAAAACGGAATTTCATCGGACAGCGGTTCCTGATGGACGAGGAAGAAAAATTCGGGGAGTCATTGTAGGGCGACACCGGCCAGCTGGCGGCGCCCCGGTGTGCTGGGGTTAATCGCGGACCACTTGCGGCAGGCCAAACCCAAGACCGGCAATACGTCCGGCAAGTTCCGTGGCATTGCTGCTGTCACTGGCCGGTACACGCAGGCGCCACAGGGTGCGGCCACCACTGACGATGTCACTGAGGCTGGCACCGACGATACCCGCTGACGCCAGCTGGCCCAAGGCCCGCGCGGCATTGTCACGGCTGGAGAAACTGGCCACCTGCAACAGGATCGAGCCCAGCGCGCGCGCGGCGGGATCGGCCGGTACGGTCTTCGGTGGCGGACCCGCCGCAGCCCTCGCCGCTGCGGCCGAAGCCGAGGCCGTAGGCGGAGTGAACTGCAACAATTCCGACGATGCGGGCAGTGCCTGGACACTCACCGGAGCCGCTACCGTGCTGGCAGCACTGGTGGTCGCCGGACGACCGGTAGCGACGCGCACGCCGTTGTCCTTCATCCAGGCGTCGAAATGGTCGGCATTGCCGGCAACCGGGCGTGCCGGTGCGGCGGGCAACTTCTCGACCAGCTGGTCCATGCGGCTGGGGCTCGCCACTGCCGGCCGCGGTGCCGGCGCTGCGGCGGCAACCGTCGCCGCAGCCCGTTCACGACGGGCGCGACGGCTGTCGCCGGAGGCCTGCAGGTTCTCGCTGCCCGGGGTCAGGCCATGCACTTCGACCCGGCCGGTGCCGCGCTGGGTGATGCCCAGCCGCACTGCGGCGGCATAGCTGAGATCGATGACGCGACCTTCGTGGAACGGGCCACGGTCGTTGACCCGCACGATCACAGACTCACCGTTGTCCAGGTTGGTCACCCGCGCGAAACTCGGCAGCGGCAAGGTCTTGTGCGCGGCGGTGAAGGCGTACATGTCGTACACCTCACGGTTGGAGGTGAGGCGGCCGTGGAACTTCTGCCCGTAGTACGAGGCGGTGCCCTGTTCCACGTAGTTATCGACACGGTCCATGATCTGGTATTGCTTGCCCAGCACCGTATACGGCGACCGATTGCCGACCGCCGAGCGCGCCTCGTTGGTCACCACCGGCTCGGGAATACAGTCCACATTGGGTATATAGCTCGGCGTGGAGTCGCTTACACCGGGCTTGTACAGGCCGCCAGCGGTGTAGTTGCCACGGGTGGACAGGTCTTCCTGCGCCTTGGCATAAGGCGAACCCTCAGGGCATTCACCGCGTGCACTGCCACGCCCGTGCACCACCGTCGCCGGCCGCGATGCCGAGCTGGCACCCGCCGTACCGGATGACGACTTCTTGGGGGCGCTGCTGCAGGCGGCCAGCCCGAGCACGATCAACGCAGGGACCAGCCACTTGATGTTCATGCCGGGGGAAGCTCCTTGCCGGCGATGGCCTGGGACAGCTGGAACACGGCCATCGCGTACATTTTGGAGATGTTGTAACGGGTGATCGCGTAGTAGTTCTGGAAGCCCAGCCAGTACTGCTTGCCGTCGCTGCCTTCAAGCGTCACCGGGGTGGCTTTGGCATTGACTGCACGCACAGGGGTGACCGGCTGGTAGCCACGCGCCGCCAGCTCGCTGACGGTATAGGCCGGGGTCCAGTCGGCGGGATTGAATTCCTCGAAGCCAGCCTGCAGCGTCGCCGGTACCGCCACGGTGCCGCCACGGATCCAGCCGCCCTTCTTGACGAAGTAATTGGCAATGGACGAGAAGACGTCGTCGTAGCTGTTGAACAGGTCACGGCGGCCATCGCCATTGCCGTCCACCGCGAAGTCCAGGTAACTGGACGGCATGAACTGGCCCATGCCCATCGCCCCGGCGTAACTGCCCTTGAGCGTGGTGATGTCGAGCTTCTCCAGCGCACTCAGCTCGAACAGCTTGGCCAGCTCGTCGCGGAAGAACAGTTCGCGGCGCACTTCGCGCTCGAGCTTGGCCGGGTCGCCGGTACGCGGGTATTTGAAGGCCAGCGTGTACAGCGCGTCGAGCACGCGGTGGTTGCCGGTATTGCGGCCGTAGCTGGTTTCCACACCAATGATGGAGACGATCACTTCGGCGGGCACGCCGGTGCGTTCCTGCACCCGCATCAGCTCATCGCGGTGCTCGGCCAGGAAGGCACGACCACCGTCGATGCGGGCCTGGGTGATGAACATCGGCCGGTATTCGTTCCACGGCTTGACCCGCTCGGCCGGACGCGACATCGCGGCGATGATCGGTTCGCGGATCTGCGCCTGCGCCAGGGTGCTTTCGATATAGGCCGGATCGATGCCGTACTTCGCCGCCGTATCGCGCACGAAGTTGGCGCGGGCGGTTTCGAACGGCACCGGCGTCAGGTCGACCGGCGGCAACGCGGTCTTGGCCTCGGGTACGGCTTCGGCCGGGCCGGTACTCGGCTTGACCGGAGTTTCCGCCGGGGCCGGCAGAGGTGCAGGAGTCTTCGGCTGGGTTGCGCAGGCAACCATGCCGAGGGTGAGGCAACAAACCAGGGCGCGTCTAATCATCGGGCGAGATTAGCAGGTCAAAGATGAATTTCCTGCAATAACACCATGAAACACAACAGGATTGAAGCGAAAAATACGCTACGCCGATCCGCACCGAAGCCCCTCGGATTCACGCTATTCGATGAATAGGCAAAGCGATGCCGCCGATTGTGGACCGGCAATCTGGCCCGGAAAGGATCGTGGCCAAGCCGGCCAGGCAAAAAAGGAGCGTCGGTCATCTCCCCATCCCGCTGAGATGACCGACACTCGCGTCAGCGTCCGGGGGACCCGGGACGACGGCTCCCCCCGTCATCCCGCCAGATGCCAACCTGCCAACTGCCCCATACGGCGAGCCAGCAGTCACAGCGCGGACAGCGCGCCGGTGACGGGGCGTAGTGTGAAGGTTTGGTAAAGCCAGGTGTTTGATCTGGATCAAAGCTCACAATATTGCCGCGGATAAATGGACGAACCACGCAACAGCATTGCGCTAGCCGCCGTGCACCGGCCGGTGCGCACGTACCGCCATCACCAGCCCGAAGCCGGCCAGCAACGACACCGCCGAGGTACCGCCGTAACTGATCAACGGCATCGGCACGCCCACTACCGGCAACAGGCCGGAGATCATGCCGCCGTTGACCAGGATGTAGACGAAGAACGCCAGACCGGTCGCGCCCGCCAGCAGCCGCGAGTAGGTATCGCGCGAATCCACCGCGATCCACAGGCAGCGGCCGATCACGAACAGATACAAGGCCAGCACCACCGCCACACCGATCCAGCCGTACTCCTCGCTCAGTACCGAGAACGCGAAGTCGGTGGTCTGTTCGGGAATGAAGTTCAGGTGCGACTGTGAGCCAAGGCCCCAGCCCTTGCCGGTGAGCCCACCGGAACCAATGGCGATCTTGGACTGGATGATGTTCCAACCCGCACCGAGCGCATCGCTCTCCGGGTCGAGGAACATCATGATGCGGTCCTTCTGGTACGGCCGCAGCAGCCAGAACCAGGCCACCGGCGCGGCCGCGGCAACACCGCCCACGCCCACGCCCACCCACCACCACGGCAGGCCGGCCAGCAACAATACAAAGGCACCGCTGGCGGCAATCAGCACGCCGGTGCCGAAGTCAGGCTGCAACATCACCAACCCGGTCGGCACACCAATGATCACCGCTGCCACCAGCACCACCGGGATACGCGGTGGCAAGGGCATGCGGTTGAGATACCAGGCCACCATCATCGGCAGGCTGACCTTCAACAACTCGGCCGGCTGCAGGTAGAACAGGCCCAGGTTCAACCATTGCCGTCCGTACTTGCCGGTGCCGAGCACGAACACCGCCAGCAGTGGCAGCATCGACAAGGCATAGATCATCGGCGTCCACGCGCGGATGCGCAGGATCGACACCCTCGAGATCGCCCACATCGCCACCAGGCCCACCGCGAAGCGCGCGCCCTGCGCCATCACCAGGCCACTGCCACCGGCACTGTCCAGCACCGACAGGCCAATCACCATCAAGGCGAGCAAGGCAAACAGCAACGGCCAGTCCAGGCCACGGGTCAGGCGCTGACCCATCTCCAACGCCCAGCGCAGGAAATCCCTCATCGGCGCACCTCCGCTGAGGTTGTCGCCGGCAGCGCCGGGCGTGCAGCTGCCGGCGCAACACCGGACAGCGCCTCGGGCACTGGCTGCGGCGGCGTGCCTGGCAGCGGTGCCGGAGCACCAACCATGATCGGCAGATCGGCGAACTGCGGTGCTACCAGCTCACCGCGCGCGCGCCAGCTGGCATCTTCGGTATCGAAGGTCGCCACGCCCACCGCCACCGTGCCGCGCTCGGCATCCAGCGGCTGCAGGCCTTCGGGCATCACCCCAAGCAACCATGCATCAAACACCTTGCGTGCGATCGGCGCGGCGGCCGAACCACCGTAGCCGCCGCCTTCCACTGCGATGGCAATCGCGATCACCGGTTCTTCGGCCGGTGCGAAACCAACGAACAGCGCGCGATGGCGCAGGTGCATCGGCAGGCTGCGCGGGTTCAACGCGGCCGTGCCCTTGCGGCTGATGACCTGCGCGGTACCGGTCTTGCCAGCCATGAGGTACTGCGCACCGGCAGCCACACGCCAGCCACTGCCGCCGGGCTGCATGGTGCCCATCATGCCCTCGCGCACTGCCTGCACATTGGCCGGATTGGGACTGATCGGCCTGCTCGCCGGCTGCGGCGTTGGCGCCCAATCGTGGTCGAAACCGGCGCGCTGCTCCATCACCAGGTGCGGCGTGCGCAACTGCCCGGTCGCCAATCCACCGACACCGCGCACCAGTTGCAGCGGCGTCACCTTCCACAGGCCCTGGCCGATGCTGGCATTGACCGTGTCGCCTGGATACCAGCGTTCCTTGTTGGCCTTCAGCTTGGCTGCCGGCGACGGCAGGATGCCGCCGATCTCACCGGCCAGGTCGATGCCGGTGGGTTGGCCGAAGCCGTAGCGGTTGCCCATGTAGTCGTCATAGCGCTCGATGCCCATGTCGATACCGAGCTGGTAGTAATAGGTGTTGACCGACTGCGAGATGGATTTGCGCAGGTCGGTCCAGCCATGGCCGCCACGGTTGGCGTCACCCCAGCCACGGCTCACGCCGGGCAGGTAGAACATGCCGCGCGACAGGATCTTGTCTTCCGGCCTGCGCAAACCACTGTCCAGGCCGGCCAGGCCGAGGAAGGGCTTCACCGTCGAACCTGGCGCCACACCGCCCAGCACCAATCGGTTGAACTGCGGCCGTGAGGGGTTCTCGTTGAGCGCCTTGAAATCGGCGTGGGAAATGCCGTTGACGAACAGATTGGGATCGAACGAAGGCAGGCTGACCATGGCCAGGATTTCGCCGGTGCGCGGATCGATCGCCACCGCCGAGCCTTCCTGCTCGCCGAACGCCGCCACCATGGCGCGCTGCAGGTCGGCATCGATCGACAGGCGCAGATCAGTGCCCGACTGCGCCGGCACCCGCCCGACCGTGCGGATCGCACGGCCCTGCACATTGGTCTCGACCTGCTCGTAGCCGATCTTGCCGCGCAGCTGGGTCTCGTAGAAGCGCTCCAGCCCGGACTTGCCGATGTGGGTCAGCGCTGCATTGCCCTCGCCCAGTTCTTCCAGATCCTTGTCATCGACCCGGCCGACGTAGCCGATGATGTGGCCGAACAGATCGCCATACGGATAGCGACGGGTCAGATAGGGCTCGAGCTCAACGCCCGGGTAGCGCCAGCGGTCCACCGCGAAGCGCGCCATCTCGTCGTCGCTGACCCGTAGCTTCAACGTCACCGGCATGAAGCCACGGCGCGCCTTGCGCGATTGCTTGAAGCGCTCGATGTCCTCCTCGCTGAGCGAGAAGATCTTCTGCAGCCCGGCCAGGGTGGCATCCATGTCCGCGACCTTGTCGGCGGTCACGTCCAGGCGGAAGGCAGGCACGTTCTCGGCCAGCAGGCGACCGTTGCGGTCGTAGATCAGGCCACGCCCCGGCACCACCGGCCGCGCCTTGATGCGATTGGCCTCGGAGCGGGTGGCGTAGATGTCGTGGTCCAGCACCTGCAGCTTGAAGTACCAGCCGGCGAGGAAACCCAGGGTCAGCAGCACACCCAGGAAGCCGATCGCGGCACGCCGCCGGAACTGCTCGGCCTCCGCATGCGTGTTCTTGTGCTGGCGGCGCGGCGCCATCGTCAGCGCCCGCGCTTGCCCAGCCGCACCGCATCCAGCAGCACATACAGCGGCAGCCACAAGGCCATGCCCAGCAGCGGTGCCACCCAGTAGCTCCACGGCAGCATCGGCTCGCCCACCAGCAGGTGGATGGCAGCATCGATCACGCGGTCATTGAACAGCAACCCGCCCATCGCCAAGGCCTGCTGCGACAGCGGGAAGAAACGGATGCGCGCACGGAAGCGCTGCAGGATGAAGGCCATCACCACCAGCCGCAGCGCCTGCTCACCCAGAATGCCGCCAAACATCACATCGGCCAGCAGGCCAATGCAGAACGCAAAGCCCAGCCCAACCTTGTCCGGGGTCTCGATCACCCAGTAGGCCAGCACCAGCGCAAGCCAATACGGGCGCGCCGGCAACAGCAGTTCGGGCAGCGGAATCAGCGCCAGCAGCAAGGCCAGCACGAAACTGACCGGCATCACCCAGCCCTTGGTGCGCAGGCGACTCATGGGCGCACCTGCGGCGGGGTCGGGTTGTCAGTGGTCACTGGTGTTGCCGGGCTTGCGGATTCGTTGGCTGGCGTTGTCGCCGGGACGGGCGCCTGGCCTGCCGCTGCCGGCTCGCTCGCTGGCGTGCTGGTCGGGGCCTGCGTGGTCGCAGCCGGAGGGCTGGTGGCGGTACTGGAGGCAGGAACAACGGCAGCTGCCGCGCCCATGCGGTTGACCGGGGCGGCGGATGGACCGCCCGCGGCCGCGGCTTCCGGCGCCGATTCGATTGCAGTGCTGTCGGGCAGTTGCGGCAGCGCCGGTACCGAACGCAGCAGCAGCACGTTGCGGCCACGGTCCAGCTTGGCCGCCGGCTCCAGTTCGCCGACCAGGAAGGCGTGGGTGTCGTCCGGACGCAGCTTCAGGATCTTGCCGACCGGGAAGCCGGCCGGGAAACGCCCACCCAGACCGGAAGTGACGATCTCATCGCCGACTTCCACGCCCGCGCTGAGCGGAATATCACGCAGTTCCAGCCGGTCGCCACGGCCGTAGACAATCAGCCGCACGCCATTGCGTGCCACCGCCACCGGCACCGCATGGTCCGGATCGGTCAGCAACAGCACCGTCGAATGCGCTGGCGTCACCGCGATCACCTGGCCCATCAGGCCACCGGCATCGATCACTGCCTGGCCGACATGCACACCGGCACGGCTGCCTGAATCCAGCACCAGGCGCTGTTTGACCGGGTCCAGGTCGATATCGAGGATGGGCGCCAGTTGCACGTCCAGGCCATTGCGCTCGGCCACGTTGAGCAGCTCGCGCAGCTGTGCGTTGTCCAGCGCCGCAGTCTGCAGGCGGGTCAGGCGCGCGTTGGCGATCAGCAGCTGGTTGCGCAGCTCGCGGTTTTCGCTGACCAGCTGGTTATGGCTGGCCGCGTTGTCCTTGACCGACGCCCCTACCCGGCCCGGCACACCGGCCAGGGCCCAGATCGGCTGCACCAGCACATTGGCCTGGGCGCGCAGACGCGACATCCAGCCGCCCTGGTCGTCGAGCACGATCAAGGTGATGGCCAAGGCCAGGTACGCCAGCAGACGCAGCGTGCTACTGGCATCCCCCTGACGGGAGGCTACGGGAGGACCGGCGTAAGGGGGCACGACAGAAGGCTGGGAATGGGAAAGGAAGAATCAGGTATGGAAACGGCGCGACTGGCGTCACGCCGATGGTTCCGGGAAATGGATGCTGGAGAGCGGAACGCGCTGCAGGGCACCCTGCCCCCCGTTACCGATTCCCCAGCCCCTGTTCCCTGCGGATCACTCCGGCGCAAAGAACTCGTTGCCGTGCATGTCCACCAGCTCCAGCGCACGACCGCCACCGCGGGCCACGCAGGTCAAGGGATCGTCGGCCACCTGCACGTGCAGGCCGGTTTCTTCGGAGATCAGGCGGTCCAGGTCACGCAGCAGGGCGCCGCCACCGGTCAGCACGATGCCGCGCTCGGCGACGTCGGCGCACAGTTCCGGCGGGGTCTGCTCCAGGGCCAGCTTGACCGCCGAGACGATGCCCGACAGCGGTTCATGCAGGGCTTCCAACACTTCGTTGGAACTGATCTTGATCATCTTCGGCACGCCCTCGGCGAGGTTACGGCCGGAGATTTCCATCTCGATCACTTCCGCCTGCGGGTAGGCGCAGCCCAGCTCCACCTTGATGCGCTCGGCGGTGGCTTCACCGATCAGCATGCCGTGGTTGCGGCGCACGTAATTGGTGATGGACTCGTCGAAACGGTCGCCGCCGATACGCACCGAGGCCGAATAGACAATGCCGTTCAGCGAGATGACCGCGACTTCGGTGGTGCCGCCGCCGATATCGATGACCATCGAACCGCGCGCCTCGGTAACCGGCATGCCGGCACCGATCGCAGCCGCCATCGGCTCTTCGATCAGGAACACATCACGCGCACCGGCCTCCTCGGCCGATTCCTTGATGGCGCGGCGCTCCACCTGGGTGGAGCCGGCCGGCACGCAGACCAGCACGCGCGGGCTGGGGCGCAGCACGCGCGACTTGTGCACCTTCTTGATGAAGTGCTTGAGCATCGCCTCGGTGTAGGTGAAGTCAGCGATGACGCCGTCCTTCATCGGGCGGATGGTGGTGATATGGCCCGGGGTACGGCCGAGCATCTGCTTGGCCTCGGCGCCGACGGCAGCCACCGAGCGGGTGCCACCGATGGCACGGTCCTGACGCACGGCCACGACTGACGGCTCGTTCAGCACAATGCCCTGGCCGCGCACATAGATAAGGGTGTTGGCCGTGCCCAGGTCAATGGACAGGTCATTGGAGAACATGCCACGCAGCTTCTTGAACATCTGGGAAGTGATCCTGAGGGGTGTCGCGCCCACGCCGGTTGGCGAAAAAATGGGCAGAAAATGAGGGCAGTTAGCCTATCAACCCACCCCCGCCCGAGCAAGGAAAATCCTAGTGAATTCTGGGCTTTCAACCACTCCGGGCAGCTGCGGTACATCCTTGCTTGTGGCCGTGGGCCGCCGCAGCCGGTAACCTTACGCACTTTGGCGCGCAGTCGCGCCGGGTCGACTGCGCGTGCGCGGCGGCTTTTTCCTTTTACGTATAGGCCTGTTCGCAATGTCCGCTTTGATCTGTGGTTCCCTTGCCTTTGACACCATCATGGTGTTCCCGGACCAGTTCAAGAACCACATCCTGCCGGACAAGGTGCACATCCTGAATGTGTCGTTCCTGGTGCCGCGCATGCGTCGCGAACTAGGTGGCTGCGCCGGCAACATCGCCTACAACCTGAAGCTGCTGGGCGGCAGCCCGATCCCGATGGGTACCGTGGGCCAGGACTTCGGTCCGTACCGTGAGCACTTCGAGCGCATGGGCATCGACCTGAGCCAGGTACGGGTGCTGGAAGACATGTTCACCCCGCAGTGTTTCATCACCACCGACCACGACAACAACCAGATCACCGCCTTCCACCCGGGCGCGATGATGCGTTCGCACGAGAACCACGTGCGCGACGTGCCGGGCGTCACCTTCGGCATCGTTGCCCCGGACGGCCGCGAAGGCATGATCCAGAACGCCGCCGAGTTCGTGGAATGCGGCATTCCCTTCATCTTCGACCCGGGCCAGGCGCTGCCGCTGTTCAACGGCCCGGAACTGCGCGAGTTCATCGAGCAGGCCGACTACGTGGTGGTCAACGACTACGAGTCCAACCTGCTGCAGCAGCGCACCGGCTGGAGCGAGACCGACATCGTCGCCCGGACCAAGGCCTACATCACCACCCAGGGCCCGCGCGGCGCCATCATCCACACCCCGGAAAAGAGCTTCGACATCCCGCCGGCGCACGAGCGCCGCGTGGTCGACCCGACTGGCTGTGGCGACGCCTTCCGCGCCGGCCTGATCTTCGGCATCGAGAAGGGCATGGACTGGCTGACCGTCGGCCGCATGAGCAACCTGATGGGCGCGCTGAAGGTGGAACACCCGGGCACGCAGAACCAGCGCTTCGACTTCGCCGAGTTCAACGACCAGTTCAAGCAGCAATTCGGCTACGGCCTCTAAGAAAAACGGCGCCTCGGCGCCGTTTTTTTTCACGGGCCGCCGACCGTGCAACCGGCAAACCGTAACCGGTAGTGCCGAGCCATGCTCGGCAGAGGCCTTCCCGGCAATCCATCGGCCGCGCGAGATTTGTGGGAGCGGCGTAAGCCGCGAAGCTCCCACTCCATCAGGTTGCAGAGCACGCCTGCAATCCAGCATTGCCAGCTTCGCGGCTTACGCCGCTCCCACAGAGGCTCCACCGGTAACGCCCCAACCGAGCATGGCTCGGCTCTACCGGGATTCTCCAGCCCGCCACTGCTGCAGCAACTGCGCACAATCACGCAGTCGCCACTGCGCCATGCCCGGCCACGGATCATCCGGCAGATTGACCAGGATGCCCGGCACACCCGCCGCTTTCGCCGTGGCGAGATCGTAGTAATGGTCCCCGACCATCCGCATCTGCGCCGGCAGCACCTGCCAACGCTCGGCAAAGAACTGCAGCCCAGCCGGTGACGGCTTGGGCGCCACTTCCCAGCGGCCGATGATCTCATCGACAGCAAAACACTCCGCCACACCGATCGCCGCCAGCGTCACTTCGGCCAACTCACGCGCATTGCGGGTGAGGATGCCCAAGCGGCACCCATCGGCATGCAGCGCGCGGATCAGGGCCACCGCCCCCGGCGCCGCGACCGACGCTTCGGCCAGTTCCCGCTCGTGCTGCATCAGCCAGGCGTGACTGTCAGCAGCCTGCTGCGCCGGCAGGCTGGCCAGATGCTCAAGAATGTCCGCGCCGGATGGGATCTGCAGCTCACGCCGGATCAATTCGAAATCATGCACCGGCTCGGTCAGGGTGCCGTCCATGTCGAACACCCAATGGCGGCTGGCGGCGAGGTCGCAACGCCCCGCCACATCAGCGAGCACCGGCCTCAATCCCAGTTCGGCATCTGGCTGCCGTCCAAACCGCCAACCTCGAACACCGCCTTGCGGGTGCCACCGGCCAGCACCGGGAACTCGATCTCGATGACCTTGGCCTTGCGTGCCTGCCGCCACAGGCCGCGGTTGTCATCGATGAACATGGCAATGGCCTCATCGGTATCCGGGCGATGCGCGGCCATGTTGCGGGCCGGCGCACCATCGACGCTGACCTTGACCTGGCAGGCGCGGTAGCAGGCCTTGGCGAAGTCACTGGACTGCAGCACCAGATAGGCGTGGCGCTTCCATTCCGGGTGATCACGGAACACCAGGTTCACCTGCTTGGCGCCGGTGCTGTCCACTTCCACGCGGTCCTTGCTGTAGATTGCCGCCGAGCGCTGGGTACCGCCCTTGACCGGCACCTGGTTGTAATTCCACAGGGCCTCCATGCGGCGCAGCTCACCGGCAGCCGCGGCCTTTTCGCGGACCTCGGCGAAGCCCGGCTCGATGCGTTTGGCGGTCTCCGAATCCGGAAACTGATCCAGCAACGCAGCACCGTGGATGCGTGCCTTCTCCCAATCGGTGGCGGTGATCGCAGCGTCGTACAGCTTGCCGATGCCTTCGGCGTCCGCTTCGCGCTTGGCCCGCTCCTGGGCGGCGGCGGCCTCTTGTTGCTGGCGCTCGGCCTCCGGGTTGCTGCAGGCAGTCAGGGCAAAGACGCAAAGGGCGCCGAGGATCAGGGGTTTCATCAAACAGCTCCAGTGAACGGGGCGCGTGGTGAGCGCGATGGGCTTCACTTTAGAGCATGTTGGGGACTCGGGAGTCGCTTTGGCTTTGGTTCTTATGCCGTCATCCCCGCGCAGGCGGGGATCGCTCTGGCTCTTTGGCTTCGCGTAACAGCAAATGCAAAGGCAAGGGCAACAACAAGAGCGATTCCCGCCTACGCGGGAATGACGGCACTGGAAGCAACATCAACGGCAACAACTACCACCGCAGCCCTCACTCCTCACCCACCCGCCACCAATGCGTCGAAGGCGCAGGCGCACGGATATCCAGCCGCTCGCCCATCTGCGGTGCGGTCAACACCACCCCCTGCTCCGCCGCCAGTGCGGTAATCCGCTCGAACGGCTCGGTCCAGGGATGCAAAGCCAGGTCAAACGTACCGTTATGGATCGGCATCATCACCTTGCCGCGCACATCCAGATGCGCCTGCAGACTCTGCTCCGGCTGCATATGCACGCCTGGCCACTGTTCGTCGTAAGCACCGGTCTCGACCATCGCCAGGTCGAACGGGCCGTAACGCTCGCCGATCTTCGCAAAGCCGTCGAAGTAACCACTGTCGCCACTGAAGAAAATGCGCGTGCGGCCGGTATCGATCACCCACGATGCCCACAAGGTGCGGTTGCTGTCGGACAAACCGCGACCGGAGAAGTGCTGCGCAGGTGTTGCCGCGATTCTCAGGCCTTCCACCCGCGTTTCCTGCCACCAGTCGAGCTGGGTGATCTTCTCCTGCGGCACGCCCCAGGCCAGCAGGCGATCGCCCACACCCAGCGCGGTGACGAAGTGCCGCACTTTCGGCGCCAGCGCCAACACTGCATCGTGATCGAGATGATCGTAGTGGTCGTGCGAGATGATGACACCGGTGATCTCTGGCAGTTCCTCGATCGACAACGGCGGCGCATGGAAGCGCTTCGGCCCCATGAACGAGAACGGTGACACCCGCTCGGAGAACACCGGATCGGTCAACCAGAAGTGTCCGTCCAGCTTCATCAGCATGGTCGAATGGCCCAGCCGCCACAGGCTGTCGTCCGGTGCGTCCAGCAAGGCCTGCCGGGTCAAGGCATGTACCGGAATCGCCACCTGCGGCGTGGCATCGGCCGGCTTGTCGAACAGGAAGCGCCACCACACCTTCACGCCACGCACGAAACCAAGCGGGGCCTGCTTGGCCACGTTGTGGAAACGCCCCTCGCCGTATTGCGGCGACTGGTCGTAGGAAGCGGCAGGATGCGCGCCGCAGGTCAGCAGGCCAATGGACATGGCAATCAGCACCGTAATGAGAAGGAGGAAACGAGGCAGGCGACGCTTCATGGCTGGGCTTGCCGGTAAAAGTACACTGGCGAGTCTACTTCCATTTCAAGGAAAGTAAACTGAACGGTGTAAAATGAGCGGATGACCGACGCCAAGCGCCCCCTCCGCCTGACCGACCGCAAACGCGAAGCCATCCTGCGCGCGGCAGTGGCCGAGTTCCGCGAACTGGGCTTTGCCGGCACCAGCATGGACCGCGTCGCCGCCGCCGCCGAGGTGTCCAAGCGCACGGTCTACAACCACTTCGCCAGCAAGGACGAGCTGTTCACCGCCATCCTCTGGCAGCTGTGGGAGGCCAGCCAAGCGCTGGACGCGCTGGCCTACGATCCGGCCCGGCCATTGCGCGAGCAGTTGCTGGCCTTCGTCGCGCAGAAACTGCGCCTGCTCAGCGACGCCAGCTTCATCGACCTGTCGCGAGTGGCCATGGCCGAGCTGGTGCATGCACCGGAACGGGCACGGGTGATGATGGACAAGCTGGCCGAGAAGGAAGAAGGCCTGACCACGTGGATCCGCGCCGCACAGGCCGACGGCCGCCTGCGCGACGATATCGCCCCGGCCGACGCCGCCCACCAGCTGCAGGGCATGGTCAAGGCGTTCGCGTTCTGGCCACAGATCGCGATGGGTGCCACGCCCTTGGACGCCAGCGCGCAGCAGCGGGTGATGCACGACTGCGTGGACATGTTCCTGGCGGTGCGCGCGCTCACGCCCTGAGTGCAGCGCACGCCCACTCCGGCAGCCAGCAGCCTGCTGCAGGAATCATCCCCCGCCGCACGAACGACCAGGCTGACTACAGATGTAGTTACCTTTGACACTGCGACGGCAGCCTGCCCGTTCGTACACTCCGCGAACACGCCCACCGGGCCCTTCGCAGACACACGCAACGTGCGCACCTCACTGAAATGGTCTTCGCTGTTGTTGTCCGTACTACCGCTCCACGCCCTCGCCGCCGACCAATGGATACTGGCCACTGACCTATGGGGTAACAGCGCCAGGCAGACCTTGGACCTGGACGTGCAAGGCACGCGTGTCAGCGGAACCTTGGGGGGCGACCCGATCAGCGGCAGCTTGAACGGCGCGCAGCTGAAGTTCACCGCCACCGGCAGCGACGGCCAGGTCTATCACTACGATGGCCGCATCGATGGCAGCCGCATGCAGGGCCGCAGCGACGAGCCGGACACCAACAACCGCAGCGCGCGTGCAGCACACGATTTCAGCGCGTGGCGGGTGCCAGCGCGGCCGGACAAGGCACCGCATCTGCATGACTTCACCCCAAGCGATTACTCCAACACCTTCAGCGCCGAGCGCGCGCCGGCGTTGGTGATCTGGCCTGGCGATTCGGTGCGGACCAAAACCCTGGATTCCGGTGGCGTCGACCAACACGGCATCACCCGGGCCTTGTTCGGCAACCCGCAGGTCGGGCCGTTCTTCGTCGCCGGCGCCGAGCCCGGCGACACCTTGGCGATCACCATCAGCTCGCTCAAGCTCAACCGCGACTACGCAGACAGCCTCGACGGCATCGTCGGCCGTTTGAAGACGCCACGCATCGCCACCGAGACCGCAACGCTGGGCAAGCCGGTGCGCTGGGAGCTGGACCGCGTACGCGGCATGGCCCGCCCGCAAGGGGCCAGCGGTGCATTGAAGCACTTCGAGATCCCGGTCAAGCCGATGCTCGGCGGTCTCGCGGTGGCACCGGGCTTTGGCTATCCGCCGTTCTCCACCGGCGACACCAGCGACTTCGGCGGCAACATGGATTTCAACGCCGTGGTCGAAGGCAACACGGTTTACCTTGAGGTGCAGCAACCTGGCGCATTGCTGTATGTCGGCGACGGTCATGCCCTGCAGGGCGACGGTGAGACCAGCCAATGGGCGCTGGAGACATCACTGGACGTGGTGCTGAAAGTGGAACTGATCAAGAAGCAGTCCATCGCCACGCCACGCGTGGAATCGCCGACGCAGATCATGACGCTGGGGCAGGCAGGCTCCAGTGACGATGCACTGCGGCTGGCGACGTCGGGGATGCTGCAGTGGCTGCGCCAGTCCCATGGACTCGATATGTCGCAGGCTACCCAGGTACTGGGCGTGGCGGTGCAGTACAGCGTGGTCAATCTTGCTGGCCGCAGTGTCGGAGTGGCGGCGAAGATTGATAAGTCGGTGTTGAAAGGATTGCCGGTTGCTGCGGGGAAAGCGGAGAACTGAGCGCACCAGGCTTTTGGCTTTTTGGCTTTTTGGCTTTTGCTCCACGCCCTTAATGCCGTCATTCCCGCGAAGGCGGGAATCGCTCTTGCTTCTGCTCTTGCTTCTGCTTTGGCTTAGATCAAAAGCCAAAGCAAAGAGCGATCCCCGCCTTCGCGAGGATGACGGCATAAAAGCAATAGCGAAGCGAAGCGAAGCAAAGCAAAGCAAAGCAACAACAGCACAAACAACAACGGCGGGCTTGCGCCCGCCGTTGTCTTGTCCCGCGCTACAACCGATTACTGCTTCGGCGCAGCTTCCGCCTTGGCGATCATCGCTTCCACCGAGGCGGTGGTGATCGGGTGGTAGCCCGGCTTGGCCTTGGCGAACACTTCCTTGGCGAAGGCCAGGCCTTCCGGCGTCTTCAGCAGTTCAGCGTAGATCGGCAGCACCAGCTTGCGACGGCCAACCTTCTGGATGAACTCACCGGCAGCAGCCTGTGCATCGGTGTAGCCGCTGCGGATTGCCAGCGGATACCAACGCATCGCGATTTCGCCGTTCGGGGTACCGGTGAAGTGGTAACCCTTGTCCAGCTGCGCCAGCTTCTCGACCGGCAGCTTCTCGCCCATGCCATCGATGAAGCGCACCCATTCCTGGGTGTTCCACTCGCGGGTTACCTGGTTGTTCGGCAGCGCGTCGCTGCCCAGGAAGGCGATGCGTGCGGTGTCGACCACGGCGAAGTTGCGCGAACGGGCCTTGCTGGCGAACGCCGGGATGCCCGGCTCTTCCAGCCATGCCTTCAGCTCGGCATCGGTGACCGCCGTCGGATTCTTCGGCAGCAGGTTCTTCTTCATGTACTCGACGAACTGGTCGGTGTTGGCGCTCTGGAAGGCATGGTCGTCGAACCAGCCACGCAGGAACGGATCAAACACCGCACGGCCAAAACGCTGCTCCAGGAACTGCAGGAACCATGCGCCCTTGACGTAAGCCACCTGGCTCAGCGCATCGTCCGGGTCACGCTCGTTGAGCGGCGGCAGTGCCAGCGCCTGGTCGGCCGGGCTCATGTCCTTCACTTCATTGAGCAGGTCGGTCTGGTCGATCTCGCGCTCCATCTCGGCCATCTCGGCGCCATACAGCGCTTCGGTGATGCGACCCTGCACGTAGGTGGTGAAACCTTCGTTGAGCCAGATGTCCTTCCAGCTGGCGTTGGTCACCAGGTTGCCGGACCAGCTATGCGCCAGTTCGTGCGCGACCAGCGACACCAGCGACTTGTCGCCAACGATGACGGTCGGGGTAGCGAAGGTCAGGCGCGGGTTTTCCATGCCACCGAACGGGAACGACGGCGGCAGCACCAGCATGTCGTAACGGCCCCAACGGTATTCGCCGTACAGGTTCTCGGCGGCACCGATCATCTTCTCGGTGTCTTCGAACTCCTTGACGGCCTTGTTGACCATGGTCGGCTCGGCCCACACGCCGGAACGCTCGGAGATCGGCTCGAACACCAGGTCACCGGCGGCGATGGCCAGCAGGTAGGACGGGATCGGCTGCGGCATCTTGAAGGCGTAATCGCCATCGCGTGCGGCCTTGGGATCGTTGTCTGCGCTCATCAGCACCATCACGTCCGGGCGGCTGGTGACGTGCGCGCTATAGGTGAAGCGGACGCTCGGGGTGTCCTGCAACGGCACCCAGGAACGGGCGTGGATCGCCTGCGACTGGCTGAACATGAAGGGCAGCTTCTTGCCCTCGGTCATGGACGGCTCCAGCCACTGCAGGCCGGAGGCGGTCGGCGCGGTGTGGTAGGTGATGCGCACCGAGGTCGGCTGGGCCGGGGTTTCGATGCTCAGCTTGCTGCCGAACACCTTGTCGGCCGGCGCCAGCACGAACTGCAGCGGGGTGGCAGCGCCATCGGCGGCGAGGGCCTCGACCTTCTCAACGCTCAGCTCGCGGGTATCGAGCAGCAGCTGCTTGGCAGCCTTGTCCTTCCACTCCAGCGTATAGGTGGCGGTGCCGCCGATCTGCTTGGCGTCGAAATCGACCTTCAGGTCCAGCGCCACGTCCTTGATGACGACCTTCTCGGGTTCAGCGTAGGAGCTTTCATCGTGGCTGCGGCTGACGGTATTCACGGCGGCGGCGGGCTTCTGGGCGACGGGGTCGACGGTGGGGGCTGCGGGTTCTTTGGCACAGCCGGCGACAAGCGCCACGGCCAGGGGCAGCATCAGGAACGAAGAACGCATTGATCTGGAACCGGTTCAGGGGATAACCGTTGATTTTAAACCCGAAAGGCGTTGGTGGATGCGGCAGTGCGGCAACCGACGGTTGCGGCAAGGTCCACGCCAGAAAATGCCTGATCCCGCCATCCCCGCGAAGGCGGCGATCGCTCTTCGCGTTGCGTCATCATCCCGACCAGGAGCAAAGCAAAAAGCACCCCTCCCAACCCTCCCCTTGCCTTCGGCAAAGGGAGGGCTCAGCGAGCGCGCCCCTGTAGTGCCGAGCCACGCTCGGCAGGGGCCTTGCCAGCAAGATCAAAGGCGCCCCTCATCCCAACCCTTCTCCCGCAAGCGGGAGAAGGGCCAACGCAAAAGCTGAAAACCCAACCCCTCCCCAGCCCTCCCCTTGGCCTGCGGCCAAAGGGAGGGGGCAGAGGCGTAGTGCCGAGCCATGCCCGGCAGGGGCTTTACCCGCAAAAGACAAAACCAGCAGCACCGCCCCGCATACGAAAAAGGCGGCCAATGGCCGCCTTTCCTCAATCCACCCAGCAAGCAAGCCTCAAAGCTTGTAACCGGAGTGGATCGACACAATACCCGCACTCAGGTTCTTGTAATGGCAGCGGCCAAAACCCGCCTCGCTCATCATCGCCTTCAGCTCTTCCTGCGGCGGGTGCTTGCGGATGCTCTCGGCCAGGTACTGGTAGCTGTCGGCATCACCGCGCGCAAACAGCTTGCCCAGCTTCGGCAGCACCTTGAACGAATGGAAATCGTAGACAGGCTTGAACCAGTCCACGGTCACTTCCGAGAACTCCAGCACGCGCGCCTGCCCGCCAACCTTCAGCACGCGGTACATCTCGCGCAGCGCGGCTTCCTTGTCGGTCACGTTGCGCAGGCCGAAGGAAATCGTCACCAGGTCGAAGCTCTGGTCCGGGAACGGCAGCGCCTCCGCATTGAGCTGCACCCACTCGAAGCCCGATACCTGGCCGCGGTTGGTCAGGCGATCGCGCCCCACCGACAACATGCCGGCGTTGATGTCGCCCAGCACCACGCTGCCTTCGGCGCCGATGCGCTCTTTCAGCAGTACCGCGATGTCACCGGTACCGCCGGCCAGATCCAGCACGCGGTCGCCCGGCTTCACCTGCGCGGTAGCGACGAAGTAGCGCTTCCACAGCCGATGAATACCCAGGCTCATCAGGTCGTTCATCAGGTCGTAGTTGTCGGCCACGGAAGTGAACACCTGGCCGACAAGCTTCTGCTTGTCCTTGGCCGGTACATCGCGGAAGCCGAAGTGGGTGGTGCCGGTCTTGTAGGGGGATTCGCTCATGGCGCCGATTATCGCACCGACAGCCCGATTGCGCCGCCAGCAGGCTGAATCCGGCCGCTATGATGATCGCCACGGCACCACAAGGACCTTGCATGATCACCACCCCGGACTACCGCGCCCTGCTCGAAACCGCCATCGCCGAAGCCCGCCAGGGCCTGGCCGAAGGCGGCATCCCGATTGGCGCGGCGCTGTACCACAACGATGGCCGCCTGCTCGGCTGCGGCCACAACCGCCGCATCCAGGAAGGCGACCCGTCCATCCATGGCGAAACCGACGCCTTCCGCAAGGCCGGCCGCCAGCGTGGCTATCGCAACACCATCATGGTCACCACCCTGGCCCCGTGCTGGTACTGCAGCGGGCTGGTCCGCCAGTTCAACATCGGCACCGTGGTAGTGGGTGAATCGGTCAGTTTCCCCGGTGGAATCGACTGGTTGCGCGAAAACGGCGTGAACGTCATCGACCTGAATGACGCCAGCTGCATCGAGATGATGGGCCGCTATATCGCCGAGAACCCGGATGTCTGGAATGAAGATATCGGCGAATAATGTGACGTAATCTGAACAAATCCCTATTAATCTCATAGGGAAATTAGACGCTGTAGCCAGATCGTAAGAAAAACAGCGTTATGCTCGGGGTACAGGGGCACTGCCATCGAGGTGAAGCGATGTATACAACGCCCATCCAACACAGCAGTCGCCAATCCCTCCAGCGTGCTGGGGAGCAATTGCGACAGCAGTACGCACGACATCGCTGCTCGGCCCCGTTCTGGGATGCCTACCAACAGGTTCAACGTGAACTGGTAGCGGCATATCCGGAACATCAGGCCGAGCTCTGCAACCGCCTGGCGGTATTTGCCCAACGCTTGGGCGCGGTTGAGAAGGCTCAGTTACTTGAGCTGGCGGTCAACGAAGCATAAAAAAAACCGGGCCTGGCCCGGTTTTTTTTGCCTCGCTTCCGTAGTGCCGAGCCATGCTCGGCAGGGGCTTCACCGGTAGCCCACCAGGTTTGTAGGAGCGGCGTGAGCCGCGAAGCTGGCATCGCTGAAATGACCGGGTTATGGGTCAGCTGATGAATCACCGGCTTTGCAGCTTGTGCTGCCTGTGTCCGCTTGGAAAGCCCCTGCCGAGCATGGCTCGGCACTACCCCCTCGCCCTTTGGCCGAGCGCTTTCTTCCCCTCCCTTTTGCGCAGCAAAGGGGAGGGTTGGGGAGGGGTTGGCTTTTGGGCTTTCCAGGCCCGGAGCTGCCCTCACCCCAACCCCCGCTCCGCGCCGCGGCCCTTGCGCTGGCGCAAGTTCGTTCAACAGGGGCACAAACCGATGGTTTGTAAACGCCCCTCTTTCACCCCGCAGGCGGGAGAGGGGCCAAAAAGGCAAAAGGCGCCTTTCGGCGCCTTTTGCTTGTCTCTACCCTGCCCCGTTACTGCTGCGGCAGGTCGCCGTTCCTGGCCAGCTGCTTGCGGTTGAACAAGCGCTGCACCACCACGAAGAACAGCGGGATGAAGAACAGGCCGAGCAAGGTGCCAACCACCATGCCGCCCAGCACGCCGGTACCGATGGCGCGCTGTGCACCCGAACCCGCACCGGAGGCGATCGCCAGCGGCAACACGCCCAGGCCGAACGCCAGCGAGGTCATGATGATCGGACGCAGACGGTCACGGACCGCGTGCATCGTCGCTTCGATCACACCCGCGCCCTTCTCAAGATGCTCCTTGGCGAACTCGACGATCAGGATCGCGTTCTTCGAGGTCAAACCCACGGTGGTCAACATCGCCACCTGGAAGTACACGTCACGCTCCATGCCGCGCATGGTGTTGGCCAGCACCGCACCGAGAATACCCAGCGGCGCAACCATCAGCACCGCGGTCGGCACGCTCCAGCTTTCATACAGCGCAGCCAGGCACAGGAACACGATCAGCAGCGACAGCGTGTACAGCAGCGGCGTCTGCGAACCGGCCTCGCGTTCCTGGTAGGACACGGCAGTCCATTCGATGCTGAAACCTGCCGGCAACTGCTTGGCCAGCTTTTCCACTTCCAGCATCGCGTCACCCGAGGCCACGCCCGGTGCGGCTTCGCCCTGGATTTCCAGTGCGGAGACGCCGTTGTAACGCTCAAGGCGCGGCGAACCGTAATCCCAGCGCTGGCTGGCGAAGGCCGAGAACGGCACCATCTCGCCGGAGGTGTTCTTCACCGTCCACAGGTTGAAGTCTTCCGGGTTCATGCGGAAGCCGTCATCGGCCTGCACGTAGACGCGCTTGACGCGGCCACGGTCGATGAAGTCATCGACGTAGCTCGAACCCCAGGCGGTGGCCAGCGTGCTGTTGATGGTGTCCAGCGACAGACCGTGCGCACCGGCCTTGGCCACGTCGATGTCCAGACGCAGCTGCGGGGTGTCATCCAGGCCGTTCGGGCGCACGTTGGCCAGCAGCTTGCTTTCACCTGCCATGCCCAGCAACTGGTTGCGTGCATTGACCAGCGCATCATGGCCAGCGCCGCTGTTGTCCTTCAGGAAGAAGGTGTAACCCGAGGCGATACCCAGCTCCGGCATGGCCGGCGGCGGGAAGGCGAAGATGAAGGCGTCCTTGATCTGGCCCAGTGCTGCCATCGCGCGTCCGGTGATCGGCCCAACGCCCTGGTCGGCACTGCGCTCGCTCCAGTCCTTGAGCTTGACGAAGGCCATGCCCGAGTTCTGGCCCATGCCGGAGAAGCTGAAGCCCTGCACCGAGAACACCGATTCAACCGCGTCCTTCTCGTTCTTCAGGAAGTGATCTTCCAGCTTGTAGATCGACTCCAGGGTACGTTCCTGGGTAGCACCGACCGGTGCGTTGACCAGCGCCATCAGGATGCCCTGGTCTTCATTGGGCAGGAACGAGCTGGGCAGGCGCACGAACAGCAGGCCCATCACCACCGCCAATGCCAGGAACACCGCCATGAAACGGCCCGGGCGATTGAGGATGCCGCGCACACCACGCTGGTAAGTACCGCTGGTGCGATCAAAGCCGTTGTTGAACCAGTTGAAGAAGCGGCCCGAGATGCCCTTGTGGGCAACGTGGTGCTCGCCCTTCTTCAGCGGCTTGAGCATGGTGGCGCACAAGGCCGGGGTCAGCACGATGGCGACCAGCACCGACAAGGCCATCGCCGACACGATCGTCGCCGAGAACTGCCGGTAGATGACGCCGGTGGATCCGCTCATGAAGGCCATCGGCACGAACACCGCCGACAGCACCAAGCCGATGCCGACCAGCGCGCCGGTGATCTGGCTCATCGACTTGCGGGTGGCTTCCAGCGGCGACAGTCCTTCCTCGGACATGATGCGCTCGACGTTCTCCACCACCACGATGGCGTCATCGACCAATAGGCCGATCGCCAGCACCATCGCGAACATGGTCAGCATGTTGATGGAGAAACCCAGCACCGCGAGGATGCCGAAGGTACCCAGCAACACCACCGGCACGGCGATGGTCGGGATCAGGGTGGCGCGGAAGTTCTGCAGGAACAGGTACATCACCACGAACACCAGCACGATGGCCTCGAGCAGGGTCTTGACCACGCCCTTGATCGACACGCGCACGAACGGGGTGGTGTCGTACGGAATCACCGCCTTCATGCCGGCCGGGAAGTTGGCCTTCAGCTCGTCCAGGGTCTTGCTGACGCCCTCGGCGGTTTCCAGCGCGTTGGCGCCGGTTGCCAGGGTGATGGCCAGGCCGGAGGCCGGCTTGCCGTTGTAACGGGTAACGAAGTCGTAGGTTTCAGCACCCAGCTCGACGCGGGCAACATCACCCAGCTTCAAGGTGGAGCCGTCGCTTTCGGTACGCACCACGATGTTGCGGAACTGCTCCGGCGTCTGCAGGCGGTCCTGGGCGTTGATGGTGGCGTTGAGCTGCTGGCCCTTGATGGCCGGTGCACCACCCAACTGGCCGACGGCGACCTGCGCGTTCTGCGCCTTGACCGCGGCGGTGACCTCGTCAACCGACACCTTGTAGGTCTGCAGCTTGGTCGGGTCCAGCCAGATGCGCATGGCGTACTTGCCACCGAACACCTGGATCGAGCCCACGCCCGGCACGCGGCTCAGCGGGTCGACGATGTTGGAACCGACGTAGTCGGAGATGTCGTTCTCATCCATGCTGCCGTCTTCGGAAACGAAGCCCAGCACGTTGAGGAAGCCCGAACTGGACTTGGCGACGTTGATGCCCTGGCGCTGCACTTCCTGCGGCAACAGCGGCATCGCCAGCTGCAGCTTGTTCTGCACCTGCACCTGGGCAATGTCGGAGTTGGTGCCACTCTCGAAGGTCAGGGTGATGCTGGCCTGGCCGTTGGAGGAGCTGTTGGAGGAGAAGTACATCAGGCCGTCCAGGCCCTTCATGTTCTGCTCGATGATCTGCGTCACCGAGTCCTCGACCACCTTGGCCGAAGCGCCCGGGTAGCTGGCGGAAATGGACACCGCAGGCGGCGCGACCTCGGGATACATCGAGATCGGCAGCTTGAGCATTGCCAGCGCGCCAGCAAGCATGATGATGATGGCGATGACCCACGCGAAGATGGGCCTGTCGATGAAGAAGCGTGCCATGTAGTTCTCCGCTTACTGCTTTTCAGCCGGCGCCGCGGCAGGCGCGGCGGCTGGCTTGGCGGCTTCGGCACCCTTCTCGGTGGCCTGCACCGGCATCCCCGGGCCAATCTTCTGCAGGCCTTCGACAATGACCTTGTCGCCAGCCTTCAGACCGTCCTCGACCAGCCACTTGTCGCCGATGGTGCGGCTGACCTTGACCGGGCGAACGGCAACCTTGCCCTCGGCATCCACCACCATCGCGGAAGTGTCACCCTTGGGATCGCGTGCAATACCCTGCATCGGCACCAGCAGCGCATTCGGACGCACGCCACTGCCCAGCACCGCACGCACGAACATGCCCGGCATCAGCACCTGATCCGGATTCTCGACGCGTACGCGCATGGCGTAGCTGCCGGTGGCCGGGTCAACGCTGACTTCGGAGAACTCCAGCTTGCCCTTGTGGGCAAAGGTGCTGCCGTCTTCCAGCACGATGTCGACCGGCAGCTCGGAGGCGCCCTCCAGGCGACCGGCGGCCAGTTCACGGCGCAGCTGCAGCAGCTCGGCCGAGGACTGGGTGACGTCGATATAGATCGGATCAAGCTGGTTGATGGTGGCCAGCGGCTCGGCCTGGCCGGCGCTGACCAGCGCGCCCTGGGTAACCGAGGACTTGCCGATCTGGCCGCTGATCGGCGCGGTGATGCGGGCATAGCCCAGCGTCACGTTGGCCGCATCCAGCGATGCGCGGGCGGCCAGCACGTCGGCCTCGGCCTGCTTCCACGCGGCCTGTGCGTTCTCGTCGTCCTGCACGCTGATCACCCGCGACTTGACCAGCTCGCTGCTGCGGCGTGCCGCCAGACGAGCGGCGCTGGCAGTGGCCTCGGCGCGGGCCAGCTGGGCACGGGCGCTGTTGGCCTGGGCGCGGTAGGCGGCGTCGTCCAGCTGGTACAGGGCATCGCCGGCCTTGACCACGCTGCCTTCGGTGAACAGGCGCTTGGCGACGATGCCACTGACCTGCGGGCGCACTTCGGCGACCTGGTAGCCATTTGCACGGCCGGCCAGTTCACGGGTCAAGGTGACCGTTTCCGGCTTCAACGTGACCACGGTGACCTGACCCGGCCCACCCTGCTGCGGCTGCTCCCCGCCGCCCTTGCAGGCAACGAGCGCGACGGATAGTGCGAGGGAAAGCGCGACGAGACGGTAGCGACTGATAGCAGGCATGGGAGAGGAGCTCAATGAGGAAAAGTGGCGCTCGAGGATCGGGCGGAACATGAGGTATGCCGAGGCATATCCTTCCGTACCGCATACGTTACGGGTACATCGGTGGCAACCGCCACCGCCGCACACATCACGGCCATCCTGCAGAGCAACCCGTGGAAATATACATACATACACGCATGTTTGTAAACGCGTACAATTCAGGTCGGTTTCATCCAGCATTTGCACAGAGCAATGGCCAGAAAGACCAAAGAAGAGGCAGCAGCCACCCGCGAAAGCATCCTCGATGCCGCGCTGGCCTGCTTCCATGAACACGGCGTTGCCGGCAGCTCGCTGGCGGCGATCGGCGAGCGCGCGGGCGTCTCCCGCGGCGCGGTGTACTGGCACTTCAAGAACAAGACCGAAGTGCTGGAGGCGATGATCAACCGCGAGCGCGTGCCGTTCATCAAGCGCCTGCAGCAGACCTACTCGCCCCTGCGCAACACGCCGATCCTGGACCTGCGTTCGGCGATGCTGGTGTCCTTGAGCGAACTGGCCAACGATCCACAGCTGCGCGAGATGATGGAGATCATGCTGCGCAACGACCTTTCCGCCGAAAGCCTGGCGATGCAGCAGCTGCAACACGACAGCGTTGAAGAAGAGATGGCGATTTTCCGCCGTGCACTTGAGCGCGCGCGCGACCTGGGCCAGCTGCGCGATGGCGTGAACACCGCAAGCAGCGCGCGCATCCTGCATGCAGGCCTGACCGGCGTGCTGTACAGCGCCATGCTCGAACCCACCCAGTTCGACCTGGAACGTGACAGCCGCGAGATGCTGGACGCGCTGATGGCGCACTACGTGAAGCCAGGTGTATTCGAGCCCGGCTCAGATCCTTCGCCATTGCCACCACCAGACGAAGACTAAGCAAGCCCTGTAGTGCCGAGCCATGCTCGGCAGGGGCATTACTCGCAATGCCAGCAGCTGGAGCTAGATCCAAAGCCAGAGCGATTCCCGCTTGCGCGGGAATGACGGCTTAAAAGCAAAAGAAAAGGCAAAGACAAAGACAAAGGCAACAGCAACAGCAACAGCAACAGCAATGCTCCGGCTTCTGCCTTTTGTGTCGTCATTCCCGCGCAGGCGGGAATCGCTCCGGCCTTGGCTCCTGCTCTGAACTTTTGCAAAAAAAAACGGCGACACCAACGTGCCGCCGCTTCTCACCAACCCAAACCAACCATCACAGAATATAGCGACTCAGGTCCGGGTCCTTCACCAGCTCACCCAGGTGCTTGTCCACATACGCCGGGTCGATCGCAATGCTGTCGCCATCTCGGTCCGGCGCCTCATAGCTCAAGCTATCCAGCAAGCGTTCCAGCACCGTGTGCAGACGACGCGCACCGATATTCTCCTGACGCTCGTTGACCTGGAACGCGATCTCCGCCAGACGATCCACTGCCTCGGCAGTGAAGTTGACCTTGACGCCTTCCGTCGCCAACAGCGCTTCGTACTGCTTGGTCAATGCCGCCTTCGGCTCAGTGAGGATGCGCACGAAATCATTCTTGCTCAGCGCACCCAGCTCCACGCGGATCGGGAAACGACCCTGCAACTCGGGAATCAGATCGCTCGGCTTGGCCAGATGGAACGCACCGGAAGCAATGAACAGGATGTGGTCGGTCTTCACCGTGCCGTACTTGGTCGACACATTGGAACCTTCCACCAGCGGCAACAGATCGCGCTGCACGCCTTCGCGCGAGACATCGCCACCCGACGAACCAGCGTCGCTGCGCTTGGCGACCTTGTCGATCTCGTCGATGAAGACGATGCCATGCTGCTCACAGGCCTCTACCGCAGCAGCGCGGATATCGTCCTCGTTGACCAGCTTGCCGGCTTCTTCTTCGATCAGCAGCGGACGCGCCGCCTTGATGCTCAGCGTGCGCTTGTTCGACTTGGCGGTGCCGAGATTGGCGAACATCGACTTCAGTTGCTGGCCCATTTCCTCCATGCCCGGCGGGGTCATGATGTCCATGCTGACGTTGGCGGCGACATCCAGTTCGATCTCGCGCTCGTCCAGCTCGCCAGCGCGCAGCATGCGGCGGAACTTGATGCGGGTTTCGTTATCGGCAGCCGACGGTTCATTGCGTGCCGCTTCCGGATCAAAGCCAATGCCGACGCTGCGACGCGGCAGCAATGCGTCAAGAATGCGGTCTTCGGCCTTCTCTTCGGCCTGGGTGCGCACGCGCACCTTGGCCTGCTCGCGGTACAGCTTGACGGCGGTATCGGCCAGGTCACGGATGATCTGCTCCACATCCTTGCCGACGTAGCCGACCTCGGTGAACCGCGTAGCTTCGACCTTGACGAACGGCGCATTGGCCAGCGTGGCCAGGCGACGTGCGATTTCGGTCTTGCCGACGCCGGTCGGGCCGATCATCAGGATGTTCTTCGGCATCACTTCGTTGCGCAGCTCGGTGGGCAGCTGCATGCGGCGCCAGCGGTTGCGCAGCGCGATGGCGACCGCGCGCTTGGCGTCGTGCTGGCCGACGATGTGGCGATCCAACTCCTGCACGATTTCGCGCGGGGTCATGGTGGCGGAGGAAACTTCGATCTTGTGGCTCATGGGGTACTCGCGCTTGATGGCCGAAGAGCTCAGAGCTCTTCCACCACGACGTTGGTGTTGGTGTAGATGCAGATGCCGCCGGCGATGTTGATCGCCTCGGTGGCCACGCCACGTGCATCCAGATCGGTGTGCTTGAGCAGCGCCCGTGCCGCACTGAGCGCGTAGGAGCCGCCGGAACCAATGGCGATGATGCCGTCTTCCGGCTCGATCACATCGCCGGTACCGCTGATGATCAGCGAGGTTTCACGGTCAGCCACGGCCAGTAGCGCTTCGAGCTTGCCGTAGCGGCGATCGGTACGCCAATCCTTGGCCAGCTCCACCGCAGCGCGGGTCAGCTGGCCGTGCTTTTCCAGCTTGGCTTCAAACAATTCGAACAAGGTGAAGGCATCAGCGGCCGCACCTGCAAAACCCGCCAGCACCTGGCCATCGCGGCCAAGCCGGCGCACCTTGCGCGCATTGCCCTTCATCACCGTATGGCCCAGGGTGACCTGACCATCGCCAGCAATCGCCACATGTTCGCCGCGGCGCACGCAGCAGATGGTGGTGGCATGAAAAACACTCGGGTTCTGACTGGGGTCCATACGGCCTCCGGAATACTGTTCTCCGGTAATGGGGCCGGCCTGCGCCGCGATCAAGCCTCCCCCCACCAGCGACAGCCACCATTCAGAAAAATCCAACCGGTAGTGCCGAGCCATGCTCGGCAGAGGCCCTACCAGCGATCCCTCCGACCGTCTTGCAGGAGCGGCGTGAGCCGCGAAGCCGCCACCAACGAATTCACAAGCACACCCGCAACCTGATCAACCACCAGCCTCGCGGCTCACGCCGCTCCTACAACTTCTTCTCCAGCGCCGCCCTTCCCGGCCGCCCTGGCTCCGGCTCGATACCCCACGCCAGATACCAATCCTCGCCCTGCAGCTCCGCCGGATGCTGCGTGCGCCCGGAACCATTGCCGCAGGCCAGCGCATCGGTCGCGCAATACTTGTCGCAGCCCCAGCAGATCCGCTCAGGATGTTTTGGATTCAACGGAAATGGCTTTGCCATCGCAAGACTCTCCACTCCAGGAGAGCAACCATGCGCCGCCAAGGCAATGCCCACCTTGATGTAAATCAAGCAAGCCCAAGCGTGGTAGTGCCGAGCCATGCTCGGCAAAGGCCTTCCTCACAAACCCCCACCGACCACCTTGTAGTGCCGCGCCATGCTCGGCAGAGACCTTCCAGGCAATCCAACAGCCCCCCTGTAGGAGCGGCGTAAGCCGCGAAACCACCGCACCTACAGATCGCGCAAACACCCGCAACCTGACGAACCACCTGCTTCGCGCCTCACGCCGCTCCTACAAACAACAGCCGGGGTCACGACACGCGGTCCGCCCTACACGCAAAACAGCCATAACGTGCAAAATGCAGATGCACATAAGCCACAGCAGCATCATCGAACGCGCGTTGCAGCCACTCGCCAACGCCGGCTCCATCGCAGACCTCGGCAAATATGATCCGATCATCCGCACCATAGGCCCGCAACGACATCAACCGACGCCGCACCTGCGACGGCACCTCGTTGACCTGCAGTTCCGCGCGCGCCACACCACGCCGAACAAAGATCGGCCCACTCGCCCGGTACGGCGAATCCGCCGGTTGGTGCTGGAAGGAAAGCAGCAACAGTTCCTCTCCCACCGTCGCATCAGCAAGGCTGACCCGGCAGGGAAATCCTGATGCCTCAGTAGCAGTGACACGAGCGATGCGCCGCGCATCAAGCGCAGCATCATCAAGCTGGAAAAGCTTTGCGAACAGTGCGGGATTCAAGCCACTCAACAGGAAAGACGACATGCTGCATTCCATGGATCCGGGAACCGCAACATCACACTGTCCGCGTGCAGCTGCTCGCCATGATCAGACGCAGCATTCAATCGCCGGCAACAAGAATTCCGTCGTCAATCGCTGCCGTCTGGCCCTTCCCCAAACGGCGCCCGCCGCTCACTCTGCTGCCCGTTGCCCCAGCTCCTGGGCAAGCCCGATCAGGATGCCCTCAACACCACGGATGTAGCACAGCCGATAGGTGTTCTCGTAGTGGACCACCTCATCGACCACCGACGCCCCCAGCTTCTTGAGCCGTTCAAGCGTGTCATCGATGTCCTCCACCGCGAACATGACGCGCAGGTAGCCCAGGGAATTCACCGGCGCCCCACGGTGATCGGAGGCGATCCCCGGCGCATCGAACCTGGAGAGCTCAAGCCTGCTGTGGCCATCGGGCGTGCGCATCATCGCGATCTCGACGCGCTGGTCGCGTAGGCCAGTAACTCGCCCGGCCCACTCACCTTCGATCGGCATGCGCCCCTCAAGCACCAGTCCCAGTTCGAGGAAGAACGCTATGGCGCCATCCAGATCCGCGACCACGATACCCACGTTATCCATGCGCTTGACCGTCATGCGTGCTCCTCGGCTGCAGAAACCAAACGATGCGCAGCACAGAAGCTGCGACCTTGAGCGAGCCTACACCCTGAGCAGTGAAGCCAAGGCACTCCTGCCCACGGCGTCAGTAAAGTGGGAAAGCAGCTTGCCGCCGTGATCAAAGCGCCAGCGGGGCCACGGCCGCTTCCCCGGCGCAGCGGCCACGCAAGCTCATCCGCAACAATGCCGTTCTCCCCCATCCGCACCCACGTCGCATTGCACTTGCCAAGGGCCCTGCCCTCAACTAATCCTCGACACCAGATCCCAACCTCCAACGAGCCACTGACGATGCACCACGCAGCTACTGCCCCAAGCCCGCCGTCTGGCCGCGCCCGCAGCCTCCAGGTCCGCCATGTTGTAGCTGCGCTCACGCTGTTGTTGTTTGCACCCTGCACCCTGGCGCGCGCGCCGGCTGATGCGGCACCGGGGCAGGACAGCGCGCCGGAGGTTCAGGCCCGCATCGCCCGGGTCGAACAAACCCTTCTCACACCCGTCGTCGTCAAAGACGCCCCGATCCAGGCCATGCGCCTGAGCGAGCGCATGGCATTCCACAAGGTTCCCGCGGTCAGCATCGCCGTCATCAACAACGGGCGCGTCGAGTGGGCCCGCGCCTATGGCGAGCTCGATACCGACAAGCACACACCTGCCCAAGCTGGCTCGCTGTTCCAGGCCGGGTCGATCAGCAAGTCGGTCAGCGCCATGGCCGCGCTGCGGCTGGTCGAGCAGGGCAAGCTATCGCTCGACGTCGATGCGAACACGCAGCTCCACGCCTGGCAGGTTCCCGCCAACCAGTTCACCCGGCAAAGCCCCGTCACGCTACGCAGGCTGCTCAACCATAGCGCCGGCATGACCGTGCATGGCTTCTATGGCTACGCGCGGGACAAGCCGGTCCCCTCGCTGCTGCAGGTACTGGAAGGGCAAGCGCCGGCAAATTCGGACCCAGTCAGAGTCGAGTCCACGCCCGGCAGCGCTTGGAAGTATTCCGGTGGCGGCTACAGCGTGGCTCAGCTGATGATGATCGAGGCAGGCAAGCAGCCCTTCCCTGAGCTGCTACAGGCGCTCGTCCTTGATCCGCTGGAAATGCACGACAGTACCTTCGCGCTGACGCTTCCGCCTGCATGGCAAACGCGGGCTGCCACTGCGTATCACAGTGATGGAGCGGCGGTCGTCGGCAACTGGCACTTGTATCCGGAATCGGCCGCCGCCGCGCTATGGACAACGCCTGCCGATCTGGCCAGGTTCGTAATCGATATCCAGCGTGCGCAAAACGGAACGTCTGGCAAGGTACTTTCCAGCGCCATGACCAGCACCATGCTTCGCCCCGAACTGGGCGACTACGGCCTGGGCTTTTTCATCAACAAGGTGGGCGAAGGCATCCGCTTCGGGCACTCCGGTGGCACCGATGGATTCCGCGCACAGTTCTATGGCTACACCCACACCGGGCAAGGTGTAGTGGTGATGACCAACAGCGACAACGGCGGCAGCTTGATTGACGAGATAGTGGCCAGCGTTGCCACTGTATACGGCTGGCCCGACCTCAAGCCCGTCGAGAGGGCCGCCATTGCCGCCGATCCCGCAGCCAATGCCGCCGTCGCCGGCGCCTACCAGTTGCTGGGCACGCCAGCGCATGTCACCGCCGAAGGCGACCGGCTGTACTTCCAGAGCGACCTGTTCGGGGCCGCTCGCATGGAGCTGCTTGCACAATCGAAAAGCCGATTCTTCATGACCGCCAGTGACATGACGGTCGACTTCCAGCTGGGAGCCGACAACAAGGCCGGCGGCTTCTCCTTGCAACGAGGCGGCAGCACCTATGAAGCGACGCGACAGGAGTAGGACTACGCTGGCGGAACGTGGATAGCGAGCACGGCTGCCCGGTCTTATCGGCATCACGCAGGACTGTTGAAAGAAATCCCTGCAGCCTTCAAACCTGACTCTAACCCCGGTTTTCTTTACCCTGTGCGCGTTCTGTCGTGAGGCTTGCCGTGGATTCCTTCAACCTGATGCGTGCCTTCCGGCGGATTGTCGAGCGTGCCAGCCTGGCGCGTGCAGCCGAGGACCTTGGCATGTCGGCGGCGGGCTTGAGCAAGCAGCTGCGTGCGCTGGAAGCGCATCTGGGCGTAGTGTTGCTGCAGCGGACAACCCGCCGCATGAGCCTGACCGATACCGGCCAGGCCTATTACCTGGAGTGCTGCCGCCTGCTTGATGAGCTGGATGCACTCGAACGCGGCATCGCCCAGCAGAGCGGCGAGGTCAGTGGACGGCTGCGGGTCAATGCACCGTTGTCGTTCGCGCTGAGCACGCTGTCGCCACTGCTGCCACGGTTCCTGGCCGAGCATCCGCAGCTGGCATTGGACCTGGTGATGGAAGACCGGGTGGTGGACGCAGTGGGCGAAGGCTTCGATGTCTCGCTGCGGATACGCGCCGAGTTGCACGACTCCAGCCTGGTCGCACGCCGCCTGGCCTCGTTGCAGCAAGTGCTGTGCGCTGCGCCCGCCTATCTTCAACAGCATCCAGCGCCGACCACGGTGGCGCAGCTGGGCGAGCACGCATTGCTGGCCTACAGCCTGTCCGATTCGCCCGGCAGCTGGCCGCTGCACGGCCCCGATGGGCAGGTGACGGTAACCCAGCCGACCCGCGTCAGCGCCAACAACAGCCTGCTGCTGCGCGAGTTGCTGGTGGCCGGCACCGGCATCGGCGCACTGCCTTCCTTCCTGGCCGCGCCCGCCCTGGCCAGCGGCCAGCTGCAGCAGGTGCTGCCGGATCATCACTACCCGCAGCGCATCGTCTACGCGGTCTACCCGACCCAACGCCACCTGCAGCCCAAGGTGCGCGCCCTCATCGACTTCCTGCACGACGCCCTGCCGCGCTGCGCCGGCCTGGATTGCTGACGTCCAGCGAATACTGAGCTGCCCGGCAGCCGCTGTTTCGCGCTGCGGCAGCTACCTAAGCTGCGTTCTCCCGCTGAGCCGGGCCTGATGTCGGCGCGCTGCCCTTACCAGCAACGCGACCGACAGCCGACGCATTGCACGCGGCGGCCCTGCTGCAAAACGGAGACCCGTGCACGCCACCGCGTGCCTGTTGCGACGCCATCGCGTCGTTCCCCGCACAGAGCTTTTCCGATGAACACTCGCTACCTCACCGCTGCACTCGGCCTGCTGCTGGCCGCCACCGCCCTGCCCTCGGCGGCCCACCCGTCGACCACGGCCGTACCACTCCCCTCCGGCCAGCAGGTCGGCGTCAGCCCCTGGGGCCCGAACGACGAGATCGGCCGGCTCAACCTGATCACCGATGCATCACGTGCGGCGATCCTGTCGCGGGTAAGCGGCGGCAAGGTCTACGACCTGGCCACCGATTACTACGTCGGCATCCCAAGCTGGCAGGACGCAGGCGATCCGCATTACCAGTTCTGGATGACCCACACGCCGCAGGGCACGGTGATCGATGACCCGATGGGCGTGGGCGAAACAATGAACAGCACCCGCAGCTACACCGGCACCGCATTCTCGATGTACAGCCACACCGGCACGCATATCGACGCGCTCAATCACTTCGGCATCCACGGCAAGATCTGGAACGGTTTCGAGGCCAGCAAACACCTCGGTGATCGCGGCTGGAAGGTCACCGGCATCGAGAAGTTCCCGCCGCTGGTTGCCCGCGGCATCCTGATCGACGTCGCCGGCGCCAAGGGCGTGGACATGCTGCCAGACAGCTACCGCGTCACCCGCCAGGACCTGCAGGATGCACTGCGCCGGCAGAAGGTCAGCCTGCAGCAAGGCGACATCGTGCTGATCCGCACCGGACGCATGCAGCTGTTCAACCAGCCCAAGGCCTATATGGCCAACCCGCCGGGCATGGGCCTGGATGCCGCACGTTTCCTGGTCGAGGATGGCGGCGCGATGATCGTGGGCGCCGACAACCTCAGCTTCGAGACCTTCCCCTCGGAAGTGGCCGATGACTATGTCCCGCTGCACACCTACCTGCTGGCCCAGCAAGGCGCACCGATCATCGAGCTGATCGCGCTGGACGAACTGGCCCGCGACAAGGTCTACGAGTTCGCCTTCATCGGCGGCCCATTGAAGATCCGCGGCGGTGACGCAGCCCCCCTGCGCCCAATAGCGCTGCCAGTCCGATAACAGTCCCGCCGCATTTGTAGGAGCGGCGTAAGCCGCGAAGCAAGAACACCACTAGCACAACCAGCTGCCAAACACCCAACACAACAAGCTTCGCGCCTTGCACCGCACCTCCCACAATTCCGCCACCTGCTGACAACACCCCACCCACGCGCTAAGTTGCCCTCTGGAACAGGGGGTTCGCATGGGACGCAGAACAAAACAATCTCCTATCGGCGCATTGGCAACCATGCCGTGGCCGATAGGCTTCCTCGCAGGAATCATCGGCTTCATCCTGGTGCGCTACGGCATCCAGTGGTTCCTGTCCCTTCAAGGCGGAATGCTGGCGCAAGCCTTCGCCCAACAACCCAGTCCTGTCTTCGCGCCGCTGGCATGGATGTGGCTCGGCGTCTGCTGGATCGCCGCCCTTGCCTCCTACCTCAATGCCCGCAAGCGCCGCCGCTTCCTGGATACGCGCACAACGCTCGAAAGCCTGGCGGCCGGCGGCTGGCGCCAGTTCGAACAGCTCGTCGGCGAAGCATTCCGCCGCCAGGGCTATGCGGTGGAAGAAACCGGACTGGGCGGTCCCGATGGCGGCATCGACCTCATCCTGCGCAAGGACGGCCGACGCACACTGGTGCAATGCAAACAGTGGAAGCGCCAACAGGTAAGTGTCAGCGTGGTGCGTGAGATGGCGGGACTTCTTGCCCACCATCAGGCGCAGGCCGTCAAGATTGTCTGTATCGGCACGTTCACTCCGGATGCGGAGGCCTTCGCGAGCGAGAAGCCCATCGAACTGATCGGCGGTGAACAACTGCTGGCAATGATCCAGTCGTTGAAGACAGTGGAAGATGCGCCCGTGCCAATCAATCAGCGCACGGAACCAACGCTGGCGACATCGGCGCATCCGGCGCCAGATTCCGCGCCATGCCCTCGTTGCGGAGGCGCATTGGTGCAGCGGGTCAATAGAAGCACGGGGCAACGCTTCCTTGGCTGCAGCAATTTCCCGAAATGCAGGGGCACGGGAACTGCAATCACCTGACCCCACCTCGGAGCACGATTCTCGCTGGTGACGTTGCTTTCAGAGTGGCAGTTCAAACCCGATGGTCATTTGCCACCGGCCTGCTCAGATCGAACTTGAATCGATATCGCCGGTAGCTTCGAAGCTTGCGCTTTCCTCGTTCCAGAGGAAATGCACCTCGAGCCCGAGGTAGTCAAAATCTGTCTGTTGCTGCACGAAGGCGTGTTCAAGGCAGCGCACAAACAGGCTTAGCCGGTGTGCTCCAGCCTCCTGGAAAGAATCAGTCTTCGAAACGTCACAACGCAGCTCGGAAACGTAGTAATCACCGGTCATTCTCCCCTTGTCGGGGAACAGCATGGCGTCCGCCACCTCGTCTACGTAACGCTGGACCAGCTGATGGGCAGCGGCATGGATCTGGGCCATCTGAGACTCGGCGGCCTGATGGAGCCGCGCGCCAAACTCCGCATCGATATCGGTTGCAAACGGACGTGCCCAGCCGGGCACATCGACTCTTGTCATGAGCAGTTTGGTCATGGGGATGCCGAGCGATCAAACGAAGGAAAACCAACTCCTGCATCATACGTCCAACGCCTGCTCCACAAAGGCGGCAGTCGGCCGCAACCGTGTACAGTGACGGGCGTGCCACGGATGCACCATTAAAAAGGATCTCGACATGAAGTCACTCCTTTCACTTCTGCTGCTGGCGTCAGGCGCATTCGCAAATGACGTTGCTTCAGCCAATGAAAACACCAACTGCAGCTGGCCTCTGAACATGCCCGCTGCAAGCCTGCTGCTGGTAGGTGAAGTCCATGGCACCAACGAGGCACCAGCACTGATTGGCGACCTGGCCTGCGCCAGCGCAACGTCAGGAAGTCCAGTGGTAGTCGCGCTGGAGATTCCAATCGAAGAGCAGACAAGCCTGGACAACTTCCTGGCAAGCAAGGGCTCAGGTGCGGACCAGGCGGCACTTCTAGCCAGCCAATTCTGGACACGCCAGCCCCAGGACGGGCGATCCAGCGCAGCCATGCTGAAACTGCTGCATCGTCTGCGAACACTGCGTGCGGAAGGCGCACGAATCAGCGTACTGGCCGTCGACGATGGCAAGCCGGGATCGAGGGACGCCAGCATGGCCACGCGCATCAGGGCAGCACACAACGCCGTGCCCGCAGTGATTGCGCTGCTGGGGAACGTCCATGCCAGCCGCGAGAAAGGCAGACAGTCGGCACCCGACTATGAGCCAGCCGGATACCTGCTGTCAGACCTGAATCCACACAGCCTCTATGTGCGCGGGCCGGCCGGCACCGCCTGGGTCTGCGTGCCCGAGTGCGGTGTCACCTCGATCCCGGACAACCGGCACGTTGGCGACAAGCGGGGTTACCTGCCGGCCATTGGAGTGATACCCGGCTATGACGGCCTCTATGCGCCAGCGAGTAGTACGGCGTCACCTCCAGCAGTCAACTGAAGGCCCAGGGTTTCTGCTTGCTCACCACGTCAGACGGTGACCCTGCGAGTGGAACATCGGAATCCGTCTTCAAACAATTCGACTCTGACCCCGGTTTTGACTCGCACCAGCAACACGCAATCAAGGCTGCGCGCGCAGCCACGCTGCCGCTGCTGCAACTGCATCTTGTTCGCGAGGCACGGGTTTTTCGGGCTGTATACCCTGCAGATACGCCACTCCAGTGCGGTCGAGGAATACTGCTGTCGTCAATGCAATAGCCCCACCGTCAGGAAGCGCAAACGACTGGTTGGCCGTCGAGAGTCCCGCTGTCGGCTGCCCGAAGAAGCTGGTACCAGGGCGGCCTTGGAAGGCAACGGCCACCGCCTCGCCTGAGCTTGCCGTCCTGGGACCCACGAGCACCGCGACGCTGCTGTGGGAGAGATCGACATCGCACCCCTTGGAAGGCTGGGCGCGCCACGCCGCTGCTACACCATTGCGGTCCCGGAATGCACCAAGATCGGCGTCACCCAACAGTGGCCGCAGCCCCTTGATCATCGGCCACATATTGCCCCCCGTATTGTCACGAAGGTCGATGACCCACCCCTTGCTTGCAGTCTTCGCCAAGCCTGCGATGTGCTCACAAAGTTGAGTGCTGAAGATATCGCCGGCCTTTGGATCGGAGCCACGCAAGCCCGGCACCAACAGATAGCCGATGTCCTGCATTGACCTGGCTTCCACGGCCTGCGTAACGACTGCACCGGCACGATAGGCTGAAACAGCACTGGGCGCCTGCACGGAGCTATGCCGGTCTGCAAGCGCAGCCAGAACCGTCTGAATTCTGCTGTAAGCCTCCTGTGCGGGAAGCTTCTTCAAGTCTGGAGTCAGAAGTGACTTCTGCTCGGACTTCCAATCCACGCGGTTTGCGTTCAGCGCGCTCGCGCGAATGATGGAAATGGCGGTATCGAGCATGTCATAGGCGGATACATTGCTCTGGACTGCACTCTCGGCGTTGAGCGTGAGGTGCTCCACATCTACACGCCCTGCACTGCCAAACGTCACCCCAAGCTTGAGACTGGTCGCGGCTGCCGGGATGTAGAGCCGGGCCTCTCGCGGCTGGGAGCCGTCGTTGAGCCGCACAGGCTGGTCACCCGTGCTTGCGAAGGCCAAAGGTGCTTCGGGGCCGTCCGCACGGACCCAGAGCGCAGCGTTGCCGGTGCCGCTGTTGACCAGAAGCGTGCCGGTGAGAACGACTTCCCGTCCCTGAAAGGCCGCTGCGTCAATCGTGGTGATTGCACCGACGAACTGATTTTCGCCTGTCGACTCGGCGGACAAGGTGACTGCCGCACCACCGGCTTTCGAAATATCGCCTGAGCCGCTGGCAAGCGACTGGGTGCTGGTACCCCGCCAGGCCGTATCCGCCATGGCACCGCCGTTGAAGAACGCAACAGAAAGCAAAAGGGCCAAGCGATGCATAGTCAACTGCCTTGTTCGACTTGAAGCGCAATCCTAGTTCAGACGCCCGGCTTCCACCACAAGGCTGCAAGCAGGTCATCAATACCGGATACGCAACAAGTGATGGGCTGCAATCGCCCTCATCCAGAATGACCATCGATCCTGCCCACTGCCATCTCGCAGCAGGCAGTCCGGCTTGGCTGCGGTTGCTCAACCGCCAGCTTGGGCTGTGTTTTCCAGCGCGGCACTATCGGCTTCCAAGCGCTGGATGATCGCAGCCACCACGCCACGGGTGGATTCCCAGTTCATGCCGGTAATGAGCCGGCCATCAACTTCCACATGCGAAGTGCCGCGTGCGCCGTAGCTGAACTGGCCTTTGCTTCCGCGCAGGCGCTGCTCGATCGAGAACGGGAAGGTCTTGTAGTACGCCGCGCTCATGTCCTCGTAGGCATCGGGATAGCCGGTAACACGCTTTCCGTTGACCAGCGCGGAGCCATCGGACAAGGTCAGGTTCACCAGCCCAGCACTGCCGTGGCACACCGCCGAGACGATGCCGCCGCGTTGCTCGTAGATCTGCACCGCCAACCGTTGCATGCCGGGGTGCTCGGCAACGCCGTACATCGCGGCACTACCGCCGATATACATCAGCGCGGCGTAGTCGCTGGCAGCCACCTCCTCGGGCCGGCGCGTGTTGGCCAGCGCCCACATCATATCGGCGTCGTAGATGCTGGCCTTGTGCTCGGGGTTGCTGGTGTCGATGTAGGCCAGCGGCACGGCGCCGCCTTCAGGGCTGACAAACTGCACGCCATAGCCAGCCTCACGGAAGCCGGCATAGGCATGGATCAGCTCCGAAAAGCTGTTGCCGGCACTCAGACGGGTGCCCGGCATGGTATCCACGTTGGACACCGCCAGCAGCACCTGGCGGCCATGGGCAGGTGCGGTTTCGCGGGTGGCGGTCTTGCTGATGATCAGCCACCGCCCTTCCAGCTTCTTCAGCAGGAACAGGTCAACGTAGCGTGCCTGGTCCTTGCTGACCAGAATCTCCGCCTTGGCGGTGGCGATGTTGCCTTCGACCTCGATGCCGAGCAGACGGCCGACACGGCCATTGAACTGCCCCGCGTTCTTGCCGAACCAGCTGCTGTATTCGGCAATGCCCACCTCGCGCATGCCGTCCGTGCCCTGGCTCAGGTATAGCCGTGCATCGGGATGAAAGGCGCGGCTGAGCCGATCGCGCTGGTTGTAGGAACTGCCACGCAGATAGTCCTCGATGACCACCGATATCTCACGCTGGTCCGCGACCGGATCGGCATGCGCAAGCCCGCCGAACCACAGCGCCAAGCTGGCCACGGCGAACCATCGGATGAGGCGTGCTGGCAGCGATAGCACACCGGCAGTGGCCGGCTTGGAACGCGTTACTGACATGAAAAGACTCCGCAGGATGGGTACCCCGAAGTCTGCGAAATTCCTTTACGAATCAAATTACTGAAGCGTGTTTACGGACTCACCAAACACGTTTCAGGAGTCGGCCGCCAAGCGCGACTGGGCCTGCCGCCACGCCGCAGGCGTGGTCCCTTCCACCTTCTTGAAGCTGCTGTAGAAGGTGGAGGTGGAGAGGAAGCCGGACGCCTCCGCCACATCGTCCATCGATGCCGACGCCTGCGCGCGCAGCAACTGCTTGGCCGCCTCGACCCTGACCTGCGCCAGATAGGGCTTGAAGGCGGTCTTGAGGTTGTCGTTGAGCAGCTGCGACAAGCGCGCCGTGGGTATGTTGAGTCGCTTGGCCAGCTTGGCCAGGGTCAGGCCCGCGTCCTTGTACAGACCCTCGTCGGCCATCAGCGCATGCAGGGCGCGCAAGGTCGCCTCGGCTTCGCTGGGCGCGATCTTGCGGTCGCGGTAAGGCTCGGCGACCGGAGCAGGCTTACGCCGGGCAAGGGCAAGGCTGATGCTCAGGTACAACACCAGCGAGAACGACAGCGCGCCGACAATGTACGAGGTCAAGCCGGAGGTGGCATAGGCCAACCAGATCACGCCCACGCCCACGATCACCGAAACCACATGGCTGCGGCTCAGCGCGCCGGGCGCCGCATCGGCCCGACCGTGCTTGCCACCACGCAGGAACAGCCCCGCTGCCACCAGCAGACATACCAGCCAGATCACCTGGATGGAGGCCCACACCGGCCCAGCCCACAGCCAGACGTTATCGGTATACGGCCAGGCGGTACCAAAGGCCGTCGCCAGCACCAGCAGTCCCAAGGCGATTGCTGCATCGTTTCGGGTCTGCCGGCCATCAGGATCAAGCCAGGCGCGCACGAAGCCGATCAGGCAGATGCCGATCAAGAAGCAGGCGGTCAAACCAACCTGCAGAACCAGCTTGGAGATGTCCGGCCAGAAGTAGAGCAACACGGACTTGCCGGTGCGCAGACTCAGCATCAGCACCAAGGCCGCCAGCCAACGCTGGGCGGGCCTGACGGGTTTTCGGCATAGCAGGTAGACCGACAGCGCCGCACCGTTGAAGACGCCTAAGCCAGCGAAGAAGAACAGCAGGTAGGAGGTCAGCATTGGTGCGTGGGTGCCCAGAGGGAAACGACATGCTACGGATAATTCAGTAGATTGAAGTATGTCCGCTTCGGCCGATGACGTCATGGCGCGAAGCAGGCGCTAGAACCAACGCCCAAACGCAAAAGCTATGCGGAGCCAGGCACGAATGGAAATGCCGCGGATGCCTGCTTGGCTTTGCGGACAAACCTAGTACTTCGTGTTCCACGATCCAGCTTCGGTCTCTACGCTCATCAAACTCAATCCTCGATCAATCCGACCCGGACCCGAGCACGACGGCCACGCTCGGGCGTGTGCACAGAAATGTGAAGTCTGCGCCACGAACAAAGCTGCCGAACCGGATTCCAAACAACTCAACTCTAAAACCCGTTTTCCATGTCAAAGCAAAAAAGCTCTGCCTCAAGGAAGCAGAACATGACGCGGATGCTTACCTAGATGCCGACGAGTTTCTGGCAACTCCGCAGTGTCCAGGGCGTAAGTGCGAACTAACCATCGGGATGTACCTCCGATTACACCGCCAACAACTCCGCGACCGTGAAGACAGATGCGATTGCTGACCAACAGAACGTCGCCTGGGCATACCGTTACTTGCGTCACAGACTGTTCGCAAGCGAGTTGGAAATTCTCCTTCGCCCGGATTGCAGGTACGTTGTTCTCGTCAGTCGAAGCCACATTGCTATGGCTATATCGAACAATTGTCCCATTGGGCGAATCGATCAGGAGCGGAACATCGATTGCAACTTGAACATCATCCCCGAACTCTCGCATGCCTTTCGCAAAAGTGAACTGAGCCTCGATTGAATACTGCGACTTCTTTAGCTCATCAATATCATCATCGTCGATAGCTGCCAGGATCTTTTGGAGCGGCATGACAGTAGTAGGCACTACATCAGGATTTCTGAAGCCAATCAGCGTCACAAAATCGGGTGAAGGAGCGCAATGAACCCACGGATCATCCTCGCTCATTTCAGTCAGAAGCTCGCTTTTCAGCGGAAGGCTAACACCATCGGTGTGCCCCCTCATTTTGTCGACTGACTTGACCGCCTCTTTACCATCTCCCCGCATGGCAACTAGGTTCACAAACAGCTTCCCGCCGTTCTCAGTCAAGTAAGAAACTGTTTCCATGCCCATCAAACCGTGGGCAGCTAGCGCAGCAGCGCGCCCCCAGATGGTCCCCGGACAATCAGGAAGCGGAAAGAACGCTTCAGGGGTGTCGGGCAAGCCGAAAGGATCAAACACACCTTGCAGATGGAAGAACGGCTTGGCCAGTACTTCAGCTCGGGCCATCTCCACGGAAATACCACTCTTTGCGAGCTCCTCCGCTACAGCTTTGCCCAATTCCTCGCTCAGAGCCCCCGGAGATGCCAAGCCCTTAAGCTGGTCCTCAGTCGAGAGAAGCGCAGCCCAGTTCGTGACAGCGAACCTGACGGCCTTAGCTAGTTCAACCTCCGTCATGGGCCACCTCCTAAAAGTTGATACAATGTTGATATGCACCTACACTCATGTCAAGCGCGGGCAACCGCCCTTCCCATCCGAGGGCAATCGTGAACCAAACACATGACCCACTCGACCTCAATGGAGGTCATGAGTTGTTATCTCAACTCCCCAAGCGGCTTGCGGCCTCAGTTGAGTCCGCTAGCGTAAAATCGCTTGATCACACGATAGTGGCATGCACCTTCCGAATGCCGAACGGCAACGATAGAACTGTCACCGCTGCCTCTGCTACGGCGGCGATCCAGGCGATGCTTATCGAACTTGCCACATGGCTTACTGGATTCCAGCCCGATGAGAGCATTAGAGTGACCACACCACAATCTTCCACGATTGGAGATCCTCAAGTGAACCAGAGCGCGGAGAGGTCTCGCTCCAAAGCCCGTCAACTGACCGTTGGCGTGACTATGCCCAGATGCCTAAAGCAGCACTTGACTAAAATCGCGCAAGCCAAGGGGAGCACGTTTTCTGATGTCTCTAGAACTTTCGTCGTGTATGGCTTCAACAACTTTGAAGATCAATCGTTTTCGGTCAAATCTGATGATCTATTTTCAACCCTCAAGAATGAGCTAGGAGTTTGGCATTCGCCTGAGTCAGAACAGGTGATGCTCAGATTAGAAGCGAAGCATGCGGTTAGGATTAGATTAGCCGCAAAGGAATATAGGAAATCTGCTTCGGAGCTAAGCGCACTTTGCGTTGCGCACGGCATCGCCCTTCAAGAGGAATTGCAAGCCCTTGATGCAAAAATTTCAAAAGTAAAAGGCGCCGCCGTCAGAAAGATGTTGCCAACTCTACACCTTGAAGCCCATGCAGCCCCATTAATCATTGGTGTTCTTACAGGCAGCATAAGAGCGCCCAAGCTTCTTCGAGAACGACTAGCCGCACATTTTGAGACTACTGAAATTATGTTAAAGGATCTATTCAGAAGATCCTTCGCTAATCGTACTGTTCCGGCCTTCAAAGCAGAGCATGGCAAACCCATTATTTCCAATCGCCAAACCGACTGGGATGACGCGGTTCTAAAACTTGGCCTCACACCAGCCGAAGAAAAAGCATTAATCGAACTAGGTCCCTAGAGAAGATGAACCCCTTTCAAAGAGCTCGCAATGAAGCCATTCTCGTAAGAAGGAAGCTACTTTCTGGGCTTCATGATGAAATAATACCTGCGACGCAAGTTCTCGAAGGGGTAGAGTCCATACTTAATATTGGCATTGAGCAAGTTTCAGCGAACTACCCTGACCTCGGGGGAGGCACCGCCGTGCTTAATCGCGAACAGCAATTTATTTACGTAAGCGACCGTGTAGATAACTGGGGGAGTGATTTTTGTGGCCTAGTAGCGCACGAAATTGGGCATTTCTTTCTTGATCCTGAAATGGCAGCAACCAAGGTCTCCGATCTAAGCGCGATGCTCGGAAGCGATGGCTCTCCAGGCACCCTTAAGGTCGAAGCATATGGAGCAAGAGAACGCCAAGAACTTCAAGCGAATGTTTTTTCGCGCGAGTTGCTACTCCCTCGAAGCGTTGCGCGGAAACTGGCCTTTTTGCAGCTTAGTTGTAGTGAAATAGCTGAGCGTTTGGGCATTCCATTAGAGTTCGCTCGATTGCAGATGCTTGACGCATTGATGCTGCCAGAGCATGAAGAAGCCGAGCCTTCACTATCTACACCAAGCCCTGATCAGCGTAAAGCAGCCCAGGCCGGTGAGCGAGCAGCGAACGTCGTCGCGGGACCCGGCACAGGAAAAACCACAACACTAATTAATCGCGTCAAGCATTTGATCGACGAAAAGAAGGTTGATCCAACCAAAATACTGGTCTTGACCTTCACTAACAAAGCTGCATTTGAACTAGTGGAAAGACTTCGATTCGCCGGTATCAGTGGCGCCGCCGACATTTGGGCTGGGACTTTTCATGCTTTTGGGCTTGAGTTTCTAAGAAAATATCACAATCAGTTCGACCTCGATCCTGATCTTCATGTCGCAGACCAACTTTCAACGATGACGATGGTGGTGGACGGCTTACCGCGCGTCTCACTTGAACATTATCTCCGAGTCCAAGATCCATATGTATGGCTCGCGCCTGTGATGACCGCCATAACCAGGCTAAAAGAAGAGCTGATCACCCCCGAAGACTACCGGCAGTTTGTCGTCACCAACCCGAGTGATGACCAAGAGCTCCAGAGTCGTAGACTCGACGTGGCCAAACTTTTTTTTCTTCACGAGGCACTTCTCTCCGAAAGAAGGTCCGTCGATTTTGTGGATCTCATTTCGAAGCCAGCTGTCGCGCTTAAAGAGCGTCGAGGTGATTTCATTGAGATTAGCGAGCGCTTCGATTTTGTTCTGGTCGATGAGTACCAGGATGTAACCCAGGCAATGGTCGAGATGTTGCGGCAAATTGCGCACGGCAAATCCATTTGGGTTGTTGGCGATGTTCGCCAAGCAGTGCACCATTGGCGCGGCGCATCATTGAAGAGCCTTCTTAAGTTCGAGGCAGAATTTAGATCACACGCGGGTGGAGACAAAATCCAACGCTACCCTTTAAGCATGAATCGACGAAGCTCTCAGGAGATCGTTGATCTTACTCAACACATTGGAACAAATCACATACTTGAAAGAAAGCTTCCGCTCGATCTCGTGTCATCTTCCCAAGGCATCACAGGCGAGAAACCTCAACTTGTGACCTGCGCGGAAAAGAGAGATGTTAGCGGTGCGATAATTCAATCGATCCTAGCCCTGGATCAACATGGATTGAGGTTTAAAGATCAAGCAGTCTTAAGCCGTGGCGTCGCTGATCTTGAAAGCTTGACAGAATCAATGACTGCAGCTGGCATTCCTTGTATTTACATAGGAGATCTCGGCAAACGGCGGGAGGTCAAGCAGCTGCTTTGCTTCATGCAGCTTTTGGTAGAGCGCATCCCGAAGGCATTGCTCGGGCTCCAGGATCTTGAGGGCCTGAAAATGTCGCTTCAAGACGTCAGAACTATAATAGGGCTTGCCGAACGAAATGTAGAATATCAGCGTGGCGGCTGGTTAAATCTCGAGACACCGGGAGTGTCGCCGGCAGGACAAAATGTCATCGCGAGACTGCGTAGCCTCATTGGATCCTTTAACCGTAATTCGAACCCCTGGGAATTTATCTGCAGTCTTCTCATCGATAGAAGGGTCGGCGCCCCCCTAACGACAGACGACTCTACCCAAGCCTGGGTAACAAGAATTTCGCTTTGGCAGTTTGCTTATTCGGTGAGAAATGGTGACGGCGACATGAAAAGCGCTCGTCTTTCACACTATCTAAAGCAACATAAACTTCGCCAGAAAATTGGCGATGGTCAGGTTCAGCGAGACCTCCCCCCAGAGGCTGGTGCTCTCAATGGAGTTCGCCTTTTAACCGTTCATGGCAGCAAGGGATTGGAATTTGACGCAGTGCATGTGGCCTACGTCAAAGCAGATAGCTACGGAGCCAGCAAGCCGAGCTGGAGTCCTGAAGGCATATTGGATATTGTCCCCCCTGAAGCCCTTGGAAGTAGCATCACTGAGCACGAGGAAGAGGCAGCAGCAGAGAGGAATAATCTTCTTTATGTGGCAGTGTCTCGTGCAAGAAAGCGACTGTTCCTTTATCAGGATGCGCAGTTTGGAGACCGTGCCCTCGCTCTCCAGCTTAAGGATGCGTCATTGCTGATAAATAAAATTGTACTACCAGCGACGCCTACTCATGGTGCCCCCTCCGCCCCTTGCGCTACCTTTACCCCAGCCAGCCACTTGTCCTTTGAAAGCTTCGACAGGTACGTCAAATGCCCTCTGAAATACTGGTACGCTGACGTCCTCGGCCTTCGAGGGGAGTCAGAGATGGACGTCTCTGTCAGGGCTCGTACTGCAGTTATGGAATCATTGAAGATTGCAGCATCGGGAAGTACCGATACAGCTCCCGGCATCGAACTTCTTTGGAATGCCCGCAAGCTGCCTTCATCATCAGAAGACCCTAGCCTTTGGCGAGATGCAAGTTTGGCCTACTCTCACGGGCTAGCGCGAATCGCGAGTTTTAAGTCTCAGGGCCGCGTCTTCCAAGAACTAACAACTGAAATAAACGGCTTAATACTTGATATGCCTTGGGGGTTCACAACCTCGCACGGCGATGTCACTCAGCATTCAATTTTTAGATTTTCGCGCCAACGCGTCAGCGATCTCTTAACAGTCTTGAGACCATTGGCCCCAGGCCTTCCCTTTAAAAACGCGAAGAGAATGTCAGTGAGCTATGCACTTTCGGACAAGATCGACGAAGTTCCTGATGTTAGTAGAATCACACAAACCAAAGCGTTTGTCTCTTCCGCGAGATTTTTGAGTGGCGATAGTCGACCAACTACAGGCTATCACTGCAGCAGATGTGACTTCCTGAGCATTTGCCCTTCCGGCCCTAGTTCATAAATCAGATGCAAACAGAATATTTTTATCGTATCCCACCACGCTGAACAATCTAACCTTTGACGGACATTGAATTTCCGTTTGGGACGGAAGCAGCCATCTAAATAAGCAAAGTCAACTCTTACGCTTAGCCCTAGGATGCGCAGCATCATAAACCTTGGCCAGATGCTGGAAATCCAGATGCGTATAGATCTGCGTGGTCGCAATATCCGCATGTCCCAGCAGTTCCTGCACGCCACGCAGATCGCCTGAGGATTCCAGAATATGGCTGGCGAAACTGTGCCGCAGCATGTGCGGGTGCACGTTCTTGAACAGCCCCTGGCGTTGAGCCAGTTGCTTGATGCGGATCTGCACGGCGCGCTGACTTATCGGGCCGCCGCTGCGGCCCGGAAACACTGGTTTCTCTCCGGTGCCACCACTTTCCTTGCGCCACTCCTGCAATGCGTTCATCGCATGCGAGCCGACCGGTACGGTGCGTTCGCGGTTGCCCTTGCCGTGCACCAGCACGATGCTGGTGGCGGTATCGAGGTCGCGCCAGCGCATGGCGCAGAGTTCGCTTAGCCGCAGGCCAGAGGAGTAGAACAGTTCCAGCAGCGCGCGGTCGCGCAGGCCCAGCGGTGCGTCGGTGGGCAGTTCGACCAGCTGCACGGCTTCGTCGGCGTCCAGTACCTGCGGCAGTTTGCGCGGTGCCTTGGGCGCACGCAGGCCGGCGGCGGGGCTGTTGTCGATGACGTTGTTCTTCAGCAGCCAGGCGTAGAAGCTGCGGCAGGCCGACAGGCGGCGTTGCAGGCTTTTGGCCGACAGGCCGCGGCGGTGCTCGCTGGCGACGAACTCGCGCAGCTGGTCGCCTTGCAGGGTTTGCGGATCGGCAACGTCGTGCGCGTCGCACCATTGCGTGAGCGCGGCGAGGTCGCGCTGGTAGGCGTCCAGCGTGTGCGCCGACATGCGGCGCTCGACCTGCAGGTAGGACAGGAATGCCTGGACGGCGCTCATCGCCGCGTCACTCCACTCAGGCGCTGCGGAAGCGCTGCAGGCCCGTCACCAACGATTCGCCCATCATGCGCAGGAACAGCGTGCCCATGCCGGGATAGAAGCGGTTGGGGTCGTAGCTGCCTACCGCGATCAGGCCAACGCCCGGCAGCGGCAACAGTGCGGTGGACGACACTTCGTTTACCCGCTCGCCGTACAGCACGTCGTTCTTTTCCTGCTGCAGGCGGCCGCAGATGGGCTCGCCGTCCTGCAGGCAGTCGTGGAACGGCGCCAGCCTGGCGTCGTCCTTGGCGATGACCTGCAGCCACGGTGCTTCGGCCAGTTCCGGCACGTCGTCGAAGGAGACGATGCGCACCAGGTCGCCGGCGAAATCTTCTTCCAGCGAGGCGGCCATCGCGCGCAGGGTGTCGGCGGCGCTGGTCTGGCGCATCAGTGCCAGCGTCAGCTGGTGGGTACGCACGGCCAGGCGCTCGTTGATCTGTGCGTTGGCGCCGAGGTCGGCCAAGCGCCGCGACAGTTCACGGTTCTTGTCGCGCAGTACTTCCAACTGGTAGCTGGCGAGCGAGGCGGTCGGGCCGTCGTCGCGCGGCACCACCATGGTCAGTGCCAGATCGGGAAACTGCTTGAGGAAGGTCGGATGACGCCGCAGCCAGGCTGCAACTTCATGGGCACCGATTTTCTCGACTGTGTCGTTCATCCCATCCACTCTCCGTCGAATACGAATGCTGCCGGGCCGGACATCACGATCTCGGCATCGTCTGCCGGCCATTGGATACGCAGGTCGCCACCGGGCAAGGAGATCAGTGCATCACGCTGCAGGCGGCCGCGCTGCATCAGCACTACCGCCGCTGCGCAGGCACCGCTGCCGCAGGCCAGGGTCTCGCCAACGCCGCGCTCGTAGACGCGCAGACGGGCGTGACCGGCATCCATCACCTGGGCGAAGCCGACGTTCACCGATTCCGGGAACGAGGGGTTCTGCTGCAGCAAGGGCCCTACCCGCTCGACCGGTGCGGCATCGACCGAACCGACTTCCAGCACGGCGTGCGGGTTGCCCATCGATACGGCGCCGAAGCGCACGTTCTCGCCCTGCAGCGAGGTCATGTATTCCTCGCGCGCACGCGGGAAGCCGAGCAGCGGAATCTGTTCCGGCTCGAACTCGGGCTTGCCCATGGCCACGGCGTATTCGCCATTGGCCAGGCGATGCACGGCGTGGGTGCGGGTGGGGCTGTCGATGATGAAGTCGTCGCCCTGCGCCGCGCCGTCGCGTACCAGCCAAGCGGCCACGCAGCGCGCGCCATTGCCGCATTGCTGCGAGGTGGAGCCGTCGGAGTTCCAGATACGGTAGGACGCTACCGCACCTTCGCTGCGCGGGGCCTCGATGGTCAGGATCTGGTCGCAGCCCACGCCGCGGTGGCGGTCGGCCAGCAGCGCTGCCTGCTCGGCATCCGGCGGCGCGCTGCCGTCACGCAGGTCCAACACCACGAAATCATTGCCGGCGCCATGCATCTTGCTGAAGCGCATGCGCCCTGTTGCCGACTTACCCATTTACGCCAGCACCACCGGTTCCGTCTTCAATGGCTTCGTCGGCCTTCTTGTCGGCGGCCGGGTCGGTCTTTTCCGTGGCGGGCTGGTCGGCCGGGGTGACTTCCTGTTCCTCGATCGGCACCGGCTTCTGCGGCATCACCAAGGGGCCCTTGTTGCCACAGGCACTGAGACCCAGCAGCAGGAAGGCCGCCGGGATGAGAATCAGGAAACGGGACGTCTTGTTCATCCCCGGAGTATAGCCACTGGACCGCGAAGTCCGAACCGCGGCAGCGCGCCGTTCAGCGTTCGCCTGGGGGCAAGGGGCGCAGCCACAGCCACAGGCAGACGCAGGCCATGATGCTGATGGAGGTCCACTTCACCCAGGCCAGCGGCACGCACCACAGGGTGATCAGGGCGCAGGCCAGCATGGTCAGGCTGGCCATCCACTTGCCCTTGCGGCTGACCGCGCCGTGCGCCTGCCAGTCGCGGATGGCCGGGCCGAAACGCGGGTGGTCCAGCAGCCAACGGTGCAGCCGCTCGGAGCCATGCGAGGCCGCCCATGCCGAAATCAGCACGAAGACGGTGGTGGGCAGCCCCGGCACGAAGATGCCGACGATGCCCACACCCAGGCTGACATAAGCCAGCAGCCACCACGCCCAACGCAGGCGCGGTGGGCGCGTGCGTGGACCGGGAGGATCACGTGGCGGCGGCGTATCAGGCATCGCTACGGCCCAACTGCGTCAGTCGGCCAGACCTAGCTGCCCCAGCACGAAGGCGAAGGACTCGGCCTGTTCCTTGTAACGCTGGAAGCGGCCGGACTTGCCGCCATGGCCGGCTTCCATGTTGGTGCGGAACACGATGGGCTGGCTGCCGGTGTTGACGTCACGCAGCTTGGCCACCCACTTGGCCGGCTCCCAGTACTGCACCTGCGAGTCCCACAGGCCGGTGCCGACGAACAGCGACGGATAGGCCTGCGCGGTGACGTTGTCGTACGGCGAGTACTTGAGCATGTAGTCGTAGTACGGCTTCTGCTCCGGGTTGCCCCACTCGTCGTACTCGTTGGTGGTCAGCGGGATGCTGGCATCGAGCATGGTGGTGACCACGTCGACGAACGGCACCTGCGCAACCATCACCCGGTAATCGCCCGGGGCCTGGTTGGCCACCGCGCCCATCAGCAGGCCACCGGCGCTGCCGCCCGAGGCCGCGACGCGGTCCTTGGCGGCATAGCCCTGTGCGACCAGCGCGCGGGTGACGTCGACGAAATCGTTGAAGGTGTTCTGCTTGTGCAGCAGCTTGCCGTCGTCGTACCAGCTGCGGCCCATTTCCTGGCCGCCACGGATGTGGGCGATGGCATAGACCACGCCACGATCAAGCAAGCTGACCACGCTCTGGTTGAAGTTGGGGTCCATCGACATGCCGTAGCTGCCGTAGGCGTACTGGTACAGGGCGGCAGTGCCGTCCTTCTTGAAGCCCTTCTTGTAGACCAGCGACACCGGAATGCGCGCGCCATCGCGGGCGGTCACCCAGACGCGCTCGGTTTCATACTTGCTCGGGTCATAGCCGATCACCGGCTGCTGCTTGAGCAGGCGGCGCTCGCCGGTCTTGACGTTGAGTTCGTAGGTGGTTGCCGGTGTGGTCAGCGAGGTGTAGCTGTAACGCAGCCATTCGGTTTCCGGTTCGGCGTTGACCGACAGGCCCATCGAGTAGGCCGGCTCATCGGCCTTGACGAACTCGCTGCGGCCATCGGCGAACAGCAGGCGCACGCGCTCCAGCGCTTCGGCGCGCTCGGCGATGGCGGTATAGCCGTCGAACAGCTCGAAGCCTTCGATCAGCACCTGCGGATCGTGCTTGACCCAATCCTTCCACTGCTTGCGATCAGTGGCACCTTCCGGCGCGGTGACCAGCTTGAAGTTGGTGGCGCCATCGGCATTGGTGCGGATCACCCACTGGCCGTTGTAATGGTCGGCGTCGTATTCGACGTCGCGCTCGCGCTTGGCCAGCACGGTGAATTCGCCCGGGTTGGCGGCAGAGGTGTAACGCAGTTCGGAGGACACGGTGCTGTCCACGCCGATGGTGATGAAGCGGTCGTCGCGGGTGCGGCCGATGCCCATGTAGAAGCTGTCGTCCTTCTCCTCGTAGACCAGCACGTCGGCGCTGGCCGGGGTGCCGAGCACGTGCTTCTTGACGCGCACGGTGAGCAGGGTTTCCGGGTCGTTCTCGACGTAGAACAGAGTGCGGTTGTCATCGGCCCAGATCACATTGGCCGACACGCCCTCGATCACGTCGTCCAGCACCTTGCCGGTGGCCAGGTCCTTGAAGCGGATGGTGTACTGGCGGCGGCCGACAGAATCTTCGGCATAGGCCAGCAAGGTGTTGTCGCGACTGATATCCATGTCGCTGACGGCGTAGTAGCCCTTGCCTTCGGCCAGCGTATTGAGATCCAGCAGCACTTCTTCCGGCGCCTGCATGTCGCCCTTGCGGCGGGCGTGGATGGGGTAATCCTTGCCAGTCTCGTAGCGGGTGTAATACCAGTAGCCGCGCTCGCGGTAGGGCACGCTGGCATCGTCCTGCTTGATGCGGCCGACGATCTCGGCGTAGAGCTTGTCCTGCAGCGGCTTGAGCGGCGCCATCAGGGCGTCGGTGTAGGCGTTCTCGGCATTGAGGTAGGCCAGCATCGCCGGCTCCTTGCGCTCGTCGTCACGCAACCAGTAATACGCATCCTCGCGCTGCGCACCAAACGGCGCGGTCACCGTATGCGGGCGCTTCTCGACATCAGGCGGGGTGGGCTGGGACGCGGCGGCGGTATTGATCATCAGGCTTGCAACCAACAGGCAAAGAAGAGGTTTCATCAGGTTCACTCCGGAACAGCGGTGGTGCATCCAGTGCAGCAGGCCACAGTGTGCCATGCCCGGCGCTTGCCCCGCTGCCATCAACGGCGCCTATCATGCAGCGATGAACACGCCCCACACCCCGCACGCCCCATACAGCCGCCGCAGTCAGGAGATCGCGCCCTTCCACGTCATGTCGCTGCTGGCCCGCGCCAACGCACTGGAGCAGCAAGGCCACGACGTGATCCACCTGGAGATCGGCGAGCCGGATTTCACCACCGCCGAGCCCATCGTCCGCGCCGGCCAGGCCGCTTTGGCCGCCGGTCATACGCGCTACACCGCAGCGCGCGGCCTGCCTGCCCTGCGCCAGACCATTGCTGGCTTCTACGGCCAGCGCTACGGGCTGGACATCGACCCGGAGCGGATCCTGGTCACCCCGGGTGGCTCGGGCGCACTGCTGCTGGCCTCCAGCCTGCTGGTGGACCCGGACAAGCATTGGCTGCTGGCCGACCCCGGCTACCCCTGCAACCGGCATTTCCTGCGGCTGGTGGAAGGCGCGGCGCAGCTTGTGCCGGTGGGGCCGGAGAGCGGGTATCAGCTTACCCCCGAGTCGATTGCGGCCAATTGGAATGCGGGTAGCGTTGGGGCGTTGGTGGCCTCCCCTGCCAATCCGACCGGCACCACCTTGGATGCCGGGCAGTTGGCGGGCCTGTCTTCCGCACTGAAGGAACGCGGTGGGCATCTGGTGGTGGACGAGATCTACCACGGGCTGACCTATGGCTTTGATGCGCCCAGCGTGCTGGAAGTGGATGATGAGGCGTTCGTGTTGAACAGCTTCTCCAAGTACTTCGGCATGACTGGCTGGCGGCTGGGTTGGCTGGTGGCTCCGCCGCGTGCGGTGCCGGAGCTGGAGAAGCTTGCGCAGAACCTGTACATCAGCGCGCCTTCCATGGCGCAGCATGCGGCACTGGCGTGCTTCGAGCCGGAGACGATTGCGATTTTCGAGCAGCGTCGTGAGCAGTTCCGGCAGCGACGGGATTATCTGCTGCCAGCGTTGCGGGCGCTTGGGTTCCGGATTGATGTGGAGCCGCAGGGCGCGTTCTACCTGTACGGCGATGTGAGCGCGTTTACCGATGATGCACAGGCGTTCTGTGCGCACTTCCTGGAGACCGAGCATGTGGCGTTTACGCCCGGCCTGGATTTTGGGAACTACCGTGCCAACCAACATGTGCGGATTGCGTATACGCAGGATGTTGGGCGTTTGCAGGAGGCGGTTGAGCGGATTGGGCGGGGGTTGGAGAGTTGGTTGGCTGGGAAAGTTGGCTAAGGGCTAAGGGCTAAGAGCTAAGAGCTAGGAACCTAAAGGCACCCCTCCCCAGCCCTCCCCTTCGCCTGCGGCGAAAGGGAGGGAGTGGAAGCGACAGCAGAAGCAATTGCGCAAGCTGCAAGCACAACTGCAAGCGCAACTGCACGCATGCTTTGCTCGCAACTCCCTCCCTTTCGCCGCAGGCGAAGGGGAGGGTTGGGGAGGGGTGCTTTGGCTTTGGCTTTGGCTTTGGCTTTGGCTTTGGCTTTGGCTCTGGCTGCGGCTTGGGCCTTGGCCTTGGCCTTGGCTCGGCTTTGGCTATCCCCTTCTCCCGCTTGCGGGGGAAGGTGCCCGTAGAGCCTGCCCCCGCGAAGGCGGGGGGCGGATGGGGGGAGGCCTTTGAGCCTTTGAGCCTTTGAGCCTTTGAGCCTTTGAGCCTTTGAGCCTTTGAGCCTTTGAGCCTTTGAGCCTTTGAGCCTTTGAGCCTTTGAGCTTTGGAAGCAGCTACCTCAATTCACCGTCAGTACTCCGCTCTGCCCTCACCCCACCCCCCGCTCCACGCCCCGGCCCTTGCGCTGGCGCAAGTGCGTTCAGCAGGGGCACAAACCGATGGTTTGTAAACGCCCCTCTTTCACCCCGCAAGCGGGAGAGGGGCTTAAGCCGAAGCACTCAAAGCAGAGCAAAGCAAAAACAAACGCCACCTTTCGGTGGCGTTTGTTTTGCATCACTTCAAACCAAGCATCACTTCTTGCTCAGCTGCTCCCACAGGAAGCTGTACGCCAGTGCCGACATATGCGCGGCCTGCGCATTGTTCGCCGCACCACCATGACCGCCTTCGATGTTCTCGTAGTAGGTCACGTCCTTGCCTGCGTCGATCATCTTGGCCGCCATCTTGCGGGCGTGGCCCGGGTGGACGCGGTCATCGCGGGTGGAGGTGGTGAACAGCACCGGCGGGTAGCTCTTGGCCGGGTCGAACAGGTGGTACGGGGAGAAGGTCTTGATGAAGTCCCAATCCGCCGTGTCCGGGTTGCCGTACTCGGCCATCCACGAAGCACCGGCCAACAGGTGGCTGTAGCGCTTCATGTCCAGCAGCGGAACCTGCACCACCACTGCACCGAACAGCTCCGGGTACTGGGTCAGCATGTTGCCGGTCAGCAGACCGCCGTTGCTGCCGCCCTGCACGCCCAGGTGCTTGGCCGAGGTGATGTTGCGGGTGACCAGGTCCTGCGCCACCGCTGCCATGTCCTCGTAGGCCTTGTGACGGTTCTGCTTCAGCGCCGCCTGGTGCCAGCGCGGACCGTACTCGCCACCGCCACGGATGTTGGCCACGACGTACACGCCGCCCTTGTCCAGCCAGGCGCGGCCCATGCCGCCGGAATAACCGGGAGTCAGCGAGATTTCAAAGCCACCGTAGCCGTACAGCAGGGTCGGGTTGGAACCATCCAGCTTCATCGTCTTGTCGTGCACGACGAAGTACGGCACGCGGGTGCCGTCCTTGCTGGTGGCGAAGTGCTGCTCGATCACCTTGTCGCTGGCGTCGAAGAACGCCGGCATGGTCTTGAGCACCTCCGGCTGCTTGCCGATCTCGGCAAGGGCCAGGGTGGTCGGGGTCAGGTAGTCGGTGACGGTCATCCACACCGCGTCGCTTTCGTCCGCGTCCACCGCGCCAACACCAATGGTGCCGAAGGCCGGTGCGCCGGTGAAATCGCTGCTTACCCAACCGTCCTTGCCGTGGGTCAGCACCTTCAGGCGGTTCTTGACGTCGTCCAGCACGTTCAGCACCACGTGCGACTTGGTCCAGGTGGTGCCGGCCAGCGAGGTGGTATCGGTCGGCGCGAACAGCACGTCGAACTCACGCTTGCCGGCCATGAAGTCATCGAACTTGGTCGCCAGCAGTGAACCGGCGGTGTAGGTCTTGCCGCCCACGGTCCACGGCTCGCGCAGTTCCAGGGTCAGCCATTCGCGGCGGATGCCCTTCTCGGCCGAGTTCGGCGCGTCGACCTTGGTCAGCTTGCCGTCGGCGCCTATCAGGAACAACTCGTTGTTGTAGAAGGCAATCGTGCGGCTGACGAAGTTACGCTCGAAGCCGGGCGTATCGTCGTGCATCGCGGCGATGTACATGTCTTCTGGCTTGCCCTCGTACACCGTGGTTGCGGCGGTGATAGGGGTGCCGCGCTGCCAGCGCTTGACCACGCGCGGGTAACCGGAGGTGGTCATCGAACCCGGGCCGAAATCGGTGTAGACGAAGACGTTGTCCTGGTCGATCCAGCCCAGGCCACCCTTGGCCTCGGCGCGGAAGAAGCCGTCCTTGATCCAGTCCTTCTTCGAGATGTCGAATTCGCGGGTGACATCGGCATCGGCGCCACCGCGCGACAGCGCGATCAGGCAGCGGTTGTACTCCGGGCGCAGGCAGTTGGCGCCATGCCACACCCAGTTCTCGCCCTCGGCCTTGTTCAGCGCGTCCAGGTCCAGCACGGTTTCCCACAACGGCTCGGCCTTGCGGTATTCGACCAGCGTGGTGCGGCGCCATACGCCGCGCTCGTGCTGCTTGTCCTTCCAGAAGTTGTAGTAGTAGTCGCCAATCTTCTCGACGCCGGGGATCTTGGCATCGGAATCCAGCACCTCACGGATGCCGGCCTCCATCGCCTTGAACTGCGGGGTCACGGCCAGGCGGCCTTCGGACTTGGCGTTCTGCTCCTTCACCCAGCCCAGCTGTTTGTCGCCGGTGACGTCTTCCAGCCAGGCGTACTTGTCCTGGGAGTCGTCAGCGGCCATGGCGGCCCCGGCCAGGCCGGAAGAAAGCAGACCTGCCACAAGGCAGGCAGAGGTGAGTCGGGACATGTTGGCTCCATGCGGTCATAAGCCCCGAACGCTAACACAGCCCCCTGCCCGCCCCCACGTGTCGAAGGTCAGGCCGCCTGCGGCAGGCGGCGCCGCGCCGGGCGACGGCCACGGGTGGCCTGCGGGCCGCGTTTACGCGGTTTGGCGTGGCGATTCCGCCAAGCTGCGGGTAGGCGGAAGCGGTACAAGGCCCACCAGGCACTCAGCGGCATGCCCAGCAGCCACAACGGCAACCAGCCGATCCACTGGCTGTGGCCGCGCGCCGCCGGCCATACCAGCACCAGCGCCAGGCCAGCCAGGGCCGCCTGTCTGACGCAGCGCAGCACCTGCGGGTCGGGTGCGTCCTGCGCGTTACGACGGGATGACGATGCAAGCGGCTTGGTCATGACGTTCTCCGGCAACATGGCTGTGTTGGAGTGCATCCTCGGTGGCCGCCATCTCATAGACTGCGACCTGCCATTGACGGGCGCATCATTGCCCGCCGAACATGCAGCCCTGACCTTCATAGGTGCCTTACCCGTAATGCGACCGATTCCCGTCTTTGTGTCCGCCATATTGTTGAGTCTCGCCCTGCCGCTGAGCCAGGCGTTTGCACAGGAGGCTGCGCCAGCGACGGCGGCGACGACTACGACGGTGGAGGGAATCGCCGAGGGCCCGATTGACCTGCAGCGCTTCATGGGCCGCTGGTATGTGATCGGACGCGTACCGAACTTCATCGAACGCGGCCATGTGGCCAGCGTCAACACCTATACCCTGCGTGACGACGACAAGGTAGCCATCAAGTACCAGTTCCGCGACGGCTTTGCCGAACCGGAAGAAGAGATCGACATCCGCGCCAAGGTGGACGAAGAAAGCGGCAACCGCAGCTGGCGCACCTGGTTCTACCGGGTAGTGCCGACCCGTTCGCGCATTCTTGAAGTGGCGCCGGACTACTCCTGGGCACTGATCGGCTACCCGGGTCGCGAGATGGCGTGGATCTTTGCCCGCGAACCGGACATGGACAACGCCACCTACCGCCAGCTGGCCACGCGCCTGCGTGACAAGTACGACGTAAACACCGACAAGCTCAAGCGCGTGCCGCAGCACCCGCAGCAGGTAGACAAGCTGGGCTTTGAAGTGCCGAACAAGAAGTAACAGGGACAGAACCGTAGTGCCGAGCCATGCTCGGCAGGGCTTCTACCGGTAACGATCCAGCCGAGCATGGCTCGGCTCTACAGGTGCAGCTTCAAGGCCGGCGTGATCACGCTGTTGTAGAAGCGGCGTAAGCCGCGAAGCGCGTATTGCTGCAAACGGCGAAGAGCCACCCCTCCCCAGCCCTCTCCTCCGCCTTCGGCGCAAGGGAGGGGGCAAGAGCGTAGTGCCGAGCCATGCTCGGCAGGGCTCTACCGGTAACGATCCAGCCGAGCATGGGGCGGCGCTACAGGGGCTTGGGTAGGCACCGGGTTTTGCGGTCTCTATGACTACGCCCAGCTGCTTGCCGGCCTCGGCCAGCCTCACCTTCTTGCCATCGCTGCGGGCGACCAGGTAGTCCGCCGCCACCCAGCCACTCTTGCCGTCCGCGCGCACGTTGCACCATTGCAGGTCGTCGAGGCAGCGCTGCACTTCCACCGTGGTGCCCACCGGCAATACCGCCAGGCGCTCGGCACGCTGGTCCGGCGCGCTGCGCAGGTTCAGGCCATTGCTGACCTGGGCGGCGGGCTCATTGATCTGCGGCTGGAACCACAGCACCACGCCGATGATCGCCGCAGCCGCAGCGATACGCAGATACAGGCGGGGCTTGCCGTCGGTGGACTTGAACAACCTGTGCATGGCGAGTGCGGCGGGACCGGTGCGGCCAGATGAAGGATCTATGGTGACACGTCAAACTTGAACCCGCGCCGTTGCGGACCCATCGCGTTCAGGCAGCACTGACATCCAGCGCTGTAAGTCGTGCAGCGCCTTCGCCTCTGGCAACCTCCAACCTGTACACCCCGGCATTGGGCACATGCATCCCGGTCTGGAAGGCACGGAATGCCTGCATGTCCGCAGACCTGATCACCGTCCGCCCTTGCAGGCGCCAGGCCAGCAGGCCGATCCAGATGCCATGGCCAACGAAAACGCTGCCATCTTCGAAGTCATGCAGGCGAGCCAGGAAGGCCTCAACCCGAGCCGTGAAACCATCGAAGCTGTCGGCAACACCGCCGTCACGATGGGCAGGATCACCGCGCTGCCAGTAGTCACGCGCCAATACCGCCACGTCACCGGGCGCCTTACCCTCGACCGTCGCAAGCGCCAGATAGCTGAACTCATCCAGCTCAGCGATCTCCTGCGCTGCAAGCCCATGGGCATCGCCGAAGTACGCCGCCGTCTGCCGGGCGCGCAACATCTGCGAGCAGTACAGCCGCGCCGGCCGCAATGGCCAGCGCGTCAAAAGATCCTGCACTTGCTGCCGGCCCAAGGCGCTGAGCGGGATCTCCCGATCAGCCATGGCGAACGCACCCGCGTTGGCCATGCTCTGCCCATGCCGAACGAAGTAGAGCGTCCGCACTCCAGCCGGGGCGGACGCCGTCTGCATCAGGCCGTCATACCGCTATGCCGCAGCAAGGCATCGATCTGCGGTTCACGGCCACGGAAGGCACGGAAATTCTCGGCCGCGCTGCGGCTGCCGCCACGCGACAACAATTCATCACGGAAACGCTGGCCGGTTTCAGCCAATGCGCCCGGTGCTTCCTCGAACGCCGCATAGGCGTCGGCACTGAGCACCTCGGCCCATTTGTAGCTGTAATAACCGGCCGCATAGCCGCCAGCAAAGATATGGCTGAACTGGTTGGCGAAGCGGTTCCAGGCCGGCGGGATGTTCACCGCCACCTCGCCGCGCACGCGTTCCAGCAGCTGCAGCACGCTTTCCTGCTCGGGCTGGTACTGGCTGTGCAGCAACATGTCGAACAGACCGAATTCCAGCTGGCGAACGGTGAACATACCGCTCTGGAAGTTCTTCGCCGCCAGCATCTTGTCGAACAGTTCGCGCGGCAACGGCGCGCCGGTATCGACATGCGCGGTCATCGCCTCCACCTGCTCCCATTCCCAGCAGAAGTTCTCCATGAACTGGCTGGGCAGCTCCACCGCATCCCACTCCACGCCGTTGATACCGGCCACCGCCAGCTCACCAATGCGCGTCAGCAACTGATGCAGGCCGTGGCCCATTTCGTGGAAGACGGTGGTGACTTCATCGTGGCTGAAGGTGGCCGGCTTGCCGTCATTGCCGCGGCCGAAATTGCAGACCAGGTAGACCAGCGGCGTCTGCACGCCAGCGGCGGTAACGCGACGGTTGCGGCAGTCGTCCATCCACGCGCCACCGCGCTTGCCCTCGCGTGCGTACAGGTCCATGTAGAACTGGCCAACCAAGGTGCCATCGGCGTTCACCAGACGGTAGAAACGCACGTCTTCGTGCCAGACCGGGGCGCTGTCCTGTTCAACCTTGAGGCCGTACAAGCGCTCAATCACGCCGAACAGGCCGGCCAGCACCTTGGGCTCGGTGAAGTACTGCTTCACTTCCTGCTCAGAGTAGCTGTAACGCGCCTGCTTGAGCTTCTCGGCCACATAGGCGAGATCCCAGGCCTGCAGCTCGTCCATGCCCAGCTCATCGCGGGCGAAGGCTTCCAGCTCGGCGCGGTCGCGCTGCGCATACGGCTTGGCGCGTGCAGCCAGGTCGCGCAGGAAGCTCAGCACCTGCGGTGCGTCGTTGGCCATCTTGGTGGCAATCGAATACTCGGCGTAGTTGTCGAAACCCAGCAACGCCGCCAGTTCGTTGCGCACGGCGAGGATGCGATCGATATTGCCGGTGTTGTCCAGCGCCGCATCGCCGAACTCCGATGCACGCATCGCATGCGCGCGATACAGCTGCTCGCGCAGGGCGCGATTGTCGGCGTAGGTCTGCACCGGCAGGTAGCACGGCATCTGCAGGGTCAGCTTGTACCCTTCGCGGCCATCCTTCTGTGCGGCAGCGCGGGCGCTGGCGATCACGTCATCGGGCAGGCCCAGCAGGTCGTCGGCAACATCCACGTACAGGGCGAATGCATCACCGGCATCGAGTACGTTCTGCGAGAACTTGGCTTGCAGGCCGGACAGCTCTTCCTGCAACTCAGCGAAACGCGCCTTGCCGGCGTCGTCCAGCTCGGCACCGCCGAGGCGGAAGTCGCGCAGCGCGTTCTCCAGCGCCTTGCGCTGTGCTTCGTCGTAACTGGCCGCTGCCGGCGCGGCGGCCAGCAGCTTGTACTGTGCGTACAGCGCTGGGTTCTGCGCGACCGAACTGCCGAAGCGGCTGATCTTCGGCAGATTTGCGTTGTAGACCTCTCGCAGCTCCGGCGTGTTGACCACCGCCTGCAGGTGCGAGACCTGGCCCCAGGCGCGATACAGCCGTTCGGTGGCATCGTCCAGCGGCACCACGAAATTCTCCCAGCTCACTGGTGCCACGGATTCGGCAGCTTTCACCGCGGCTTCAGCCTCGGCCAGCAGCGTATCGACGGCCGGGGTGACGTGTTCAGCGCGGATCGCGTCGAAACGCGGCAGGCCGGAGAAATCGAGCAGGGGATTGGTGGTGTTCACAACATTCCTTCAAACAGTTCCGGCTGCGCCGGCATCAAACCTGATATGGCGACGCTTCCAACCAGGCACAAGGCAGGGCCGGCATGCCCTGCCCGGCCACGGCCGTGGCCACCACCGCATCGGCGCCGACCACGTCGATGCCCTGCTGGCTGTACCAGTCCGGGTTGTAATAACTGTGCGCGTAACGCTCGCCGGCATCGCAAAGGATGCTGACGATGGAGCCATCACGGCCGGCAGCGCGCATCTGCTGGGCGGCGTACAAGACACCGATGAAGTTGGTGCCGGTGGAGCCGCCAACGCGGCGTCCCAGGGTGGCGCTGACATGGCGCATTGCAGCCAGGCTCAGCGCATCACTCACCTTCACCATCGCATCAACACAGGTGGGGATGAAGCTGCGCTCCACGCGCGGACGACCGATGCCTTCCACTCGCGAGCCACCTTCGCAGGTCATGTCACGCCAGTCGCGGCCTTCGAGCGCGGCGCAGTAGCCGTCGTAGAAGATCGATACCTCCGGGTCTGCGCAAAGGATGCGGGTGTCGTGGCGGCGGTAGCTGACGTAACGGCCGAGGGTAGCGGCGGTGCCGCCGGTACCCGGGCTGCAGACAATCCATTCCGGCACCGGATGCGGCTCTTCGGCCATCTGCTTGAAGATGGACTCGGCGATGTTGTTGTTGGCGCGCCAGTCGGTGGCGCGTTCGGCGTAGGTGAACTGGTCCATGAAATGGCCGCCGGTTTCGCGCGCCAGTCTTTCGGATTCGCAGTTCAGGTCGCAGGCGCGCTGCACCAGATGGCAGCGGCCGCCGTGGAATTCGATGGCGGCGATCTTCTCCGGCGACGTGCTCGCCGGAATCACCGCGATGAACGGCAGGCCCAGCAGGCGAGCGAAGTAGGCCTCGGAGACCGCGGTGGAACCGCTGGAGGCCTCGATCACCGGGCAACCCTCGCGCAGCCAACCATTGGCCAGCGCGTACAGGAACAGCGAGCGGGCAAGCCGGTGCTTGAGGCTGCCGGTCGGGTGGCTGGATTCGTCCTTCAGATAGACATCGATACCGGGGAAACCCGGCAGGTCGATGGGAATCAGATGGGTATCGGCCGAGCGGTTGTAGTCGGCTTCAATCTTGTGGATGGCCGCCGCCACCCAATCACGCTGGGACATGGATCGCCACTTCTTGGTGAATGCTGGTGTGGATTCTACTTGGTTGGGCAAAACCGGCGGCAAAACCGGGCCAAACCGGGG